>PMFY01000236.1 GCA_003157945.1 Acidimicrobiaceae bacterium
AGGTTGACGTCGTCGAGCAGGATGGCCGCCGACTTGCCGCCGAGCTCGAGGCTGAACCGCTTGAGGTTGGCCCCGCAGGCGGCGCCGATCTTCTTGCCGGCTGCGGTCGAGCCGGTGAAGGAGACCTTGTTGACCCCCGGATGGTTGACCAGGTACTCGCCGACCTCGCGTCCGGCGGGCACCACGCTCAGCACGCCCTTCGGGAGGCCGGCGTCGGCCAGGATCTCGGCGAACACGTTGGCGTCGAGAGGCGTCTCCGGGGCGGGCTTGAAGACCACCGTGCTGCCCGAGAGCAGGGCCGGGGCGAGCTTGGCCGCCGCCAGGAAGAAGGGCACGTTCCACGGGGTGATGGCGGCGACCACGCCGATCGGCTCCTTGGTCACGAGGACCGGCCCGAGCATGCCGTCCTTGATGGTGTCGAAGGCGAAGGTCGAGCCCAGGCCGGCGTAGTAGTCGAGGATCATGGTCGGGGCCAGCACCTGGGCCATCAGTCCCCAGGAGACGGGCGAGCCCATTTCGTTGGAGATGAGCTCGGACAGGTCCTGCATCTGGTTGCGTACGGCCTCCGCGGCCCGGCTCAGCACCGCGGCGCGCTCCACCGGCGTCATGTGCGGCCACGGCCCGTGGTCCACGGCCTCGCGGGCGGCGGCCACGGCCTTGTCGATGTCGGCCTCCATCGCCTCGGGCGTGCGGCCGACCAGCTCGCCGGTCGAGGGGGAATGGACGTCGAAGACCGAAGAGGACGACGGTGCGACCCACTCCCCTCCGATGAACAGGCGGTCGTACGACTTCATGGTCCCTCCCAGGATGGCGACGGTGCAGGCGAACTGCACTCGGTTGGTCGACGTGGTGCACGTACTGCGGTGGTGCCCGGCCGGTCCCCCGTCCGATCCGGACGCCGGTACAGCCGTCTTCGATCGTAGTCCGCACCCTGCCGTGACGCCGCACCGCGACGGTCCCCGCCGGCCGGAGCGGCCACCCACCCCCGGTGCCGGTACAGGTACGCTCGGCCGACCAGACCGCCCGTGAGGCGGACACCGACAGCCGGCGCCGCCCGGAGAAGTGGAGTCCGACGTGCTCTCCCCCCTCGACGACTACCCGGTCCACCAGATCAGTGAGCCGATGCGCCACGTCGGCACCTCGGACCGGAACTTCTACGACCGGTACTACTTCAACATCCACGGGACCGGCGACGTCCACGGGACCGAGGAGGAGCTCTTCTGCGTGATCGGTGTGGGCCAGTACCCGAACCTCGGCGTGGCCGACGCCTTCGTGTCGGTCAAGTGGGGCGACGACCACCGGGTCGTGCGGTCGTCCAAGACACTGGGCGCCGACCGCATGGACGCCTCGGTCGGGCCCATCCGGGTCGAGGTCGTCAAGGGGCTGGAGCAGCTCCGGGTGATCCTCGAGCCCAACGAGTGGGGCATCGAGCTCGACGCCGTCTACGACGGGTTCTGCGAGGCGCACCTCGAGTCACGCCACTTCGACCGCCAGTTCTCCCGGGTCATCTTCGACTCCACCCGGTTCGCCCAGGTGGGCGGCTGGACCGGCACCCTCAAGGTCGGTGACCGTGAGGTGACGCTCACGCCGGACAAGTGGTGGGGCTCGCGTGACCGCTCGTGGGGCATCCGCCCCGTGGGCGAGTCCGAGCCCCCGGGCATCCGGGTGACCGACACCGAGGCCGGGTTCTTCTGGATCTACGCCCCCGTGCGGTTCGAGGACCACGCCATGATCACCATCATCCAGGAGCGGCCCTCCGGGGAGCGCATCATGCAGGACGCCCACCGCATCCCGGTGCTGGGCTCCGGCGACGAGGTGACGTGGCTCGGCCGCCCCGAGCACGACGTGCGCTTCGTCGAGGGCACCCGGACGGTGACGGATGCCACCCTCTCCTACTTCGGCCCCCGTGGTGAGCTGACCGCCGTGGTCGAGGTGGAGCCGCTGCTGGCGTTCCCCCTGCTGCTCGGCTCGGGCTACGGACTCGAGCCCGACTGGAAGCACGGCATGTTCCAGGGCGACCTGGTCACCCAGGGGCAGATCGTCGCCCCGGACCCGAACTACACGGCCTGGGGGCTGACCGAGTACGCCGCCAGGTTCACCTGTGGCGACCAGGTCGGGTACGGCATGTTCGAGTTCGCCGCCATGGGACCGCACCGGCGGTACGGCTTCGCCAGCTGAGTCGCCAGCCGGCGCGACACGGCACGGCGCGACACCGCACGGCGCAGTCAAACGAAGGCCGGCCGGGGGGCCCGGGTCAGACCGGCCGTGTCGGACCGTCCCATCCGGTGCGGGCCGCACACCACGCCCACAGTGCCGCACCGGCATCGGCGAAGTCCGCATCGGACAGTCGCGTCCACGGGACCTTGTGCTCCCAGCGCGGCCGTCGGTCGAGCCAGAATCCGCCGTTCGTCTCGATGCCGGCCGGGGCCGACGCCAGCCACACGGCCGTGTCGGCTCCCTGGTCGGCCGTCCGCAGGAGCGGGCCCATCACCCGGGCGAACCCGGGCAGGCTGTCCNNGGATGCCCGGCGTGGCGGCCCAGCCCGGGTGCATGGCGTGGAAGGACACGCCTGTGCCCGCCGTCCGACGCACCCATTCGTGGAGGAGTACGAGCTGCGCCCGCTTCGCCCGGGCGTAGGCCACCGTGCCGTCGTAGGCGTCGCCGGTCATCTCGAGCGAGCCGAGGTCGAACCGTTGGGTGTACATCCCGCCCGACGACACCTGGATGACCCGTGACGGGGCGGCCGCCTCGAGGGCCGGCAGCAGGAGGCCGGTCAGCAGGAAGGGGCCGGCGACCTGGGACGCCACCGTGAGCTCCGTGCCCGAGCCCGACTCGCGTCGGTCCTTGGTCAGTGCGCCGGCATTGTGGATGAGGACGTCGAGCCGGTCGTGCCCCGCCAGGAACTCCTCGGCCAGGCCGCGGACCTGGTCGAACTCGCCCATGTCGGCCAGCAGGTAGCTGACCTCGGCGTCCGGGGCCGCCCGGAGCACCTCGTCTACGGCGCGCCCGGCCCGGTCGTGGCCCCGTGCCGTCAGGACGACCCGCGCGCCGAGCCGGGCCACACCCCTGGCCGCCGCCAGTCCGAGACCGGAGGTCGCCCCGGTGACCAGCACGGTCCGGCCCGCCAGCGACGGCGGCGGGGTCCAGCCCGCCGTCCGGCTGCGCAGCGCGGGGCCGATCGAGGAGAAGCTCCCCACCACGGTGGCCTCGAGTGCCTCGTCCAACGTCCGGGCCACCACCGGTCCGGCCTGGGGCCGCTCCGTGGGGACCGGAGGCCCGCCCAGGGCGCGCCGGAGACCGGCCACCCCCTTGTCGCCGATCCGGTCGAAGGCGAGAGGGAGCAGCGGGTTGACCAGGGCGAGCGGCCCCTTGAGCCGGAGGTCGGCCTCGTAGGTGAGGATCGAGCCCCCGTCGGCGGCCGGGCCCACGGTCACGGTGTCCTCGGACCGGATGGTGTCCGACTCCCCGAGCAGCACGACCCGGCGGGGTCGGTCGTAGGCGACGATCCGGTAGTCGAGCGGCACGACCCGGGACCCGACCCGGACCCCGAGCCGGAAGGTGCTGCCCAGGCCGACCGGGCCGTCGTCGAGCCGTTCGGCGTCCGCCGTGCCGGGGTCCCACTGTGCGGCATTGGCGAAATCGGCCATGTAGTCGAAGGTCTCCTCGGCCGGCCGGGTCGAGATCACCGTTCCCCGGTAGCGGGCCATGGGGCTCCTCCTCGTCACGTGGTCCGGGCCCACCGTCCGGTGCGGCCTCCATCGCAAATATAATGATCTACCTGGGGTTTCCGATCGGTTCATCCCGGTCCGTCGGCTCCTCCGAATACCTGTCGGCAACGACGGGCACGATCAGGGAGCAGACCGGACAGATGAACATCGCCATCGTGGGCACCGGGGTCTCCGGGTTGGTGTGCGCCCACCTCCTGTCCCGTGCGCACGACGTCACCGTGTTCGAGGCCGACGCGCGACCCGGCGGCCATGCCCACACCGTCACGGTCGAGCTCCGTGACGGCTCGTTCGACGTGGACACCGGGTTCCTCGTCTACAACGAGCGCAACTATCCCGGACTCATCCGGCTGTTCGACGACCTCGGGGTGCCGACCAAGCCGAGCGACATGAGCTTCAGCGTCACCGACGAGGTGACCGGCCTCGAGTGGAAGGGCTCGACGTTCGACACCGTGTTCGCCCAGCGGCGCAACCTGGCCCGGCCCTCGTTCCTCCGGATGCTCGCCGACATCGTCCGGTTCAACCGCATGGCCAGGGGCCTGCTGGAGGACCCCCACGACGCCGCGGTCTCGCTCGGCGACCTGCTGGACCGTGGTCGCTGGTCGTCGCAGTTCCTCAACTGGTACCTGGTCCCCATGGGCTCGTCGATCTGGTCGGCCGACCCGTCCACCTTCCTCGCCATGCCCGCCGTGACCTTCGCGCGCTTCTTCGCCAACCACGGACTGCTCGAGTACGGCAACCAGCCCAGTTGGCGCACCGTCGACGGGGGCTCCAAGCGGTACGTCGACGCCGTGCTCGCACCGCTCGGCCGGTCGGTGCGCCTCGAGGAGCCGGTCACCAAGATCACCCGGGTCGACGACGGCGTGGAGATCGTGACCGCCCGCGGCCCCGAGC
This sequence comes from Acidimicrobiaceae bacterium, assembly GCA_003157945.1. Next base: position 4,620 of record PMFY01000236.1, read on the forward strand.
ACTTCGACCACCTCGTCGTGGCCACCCACAGCGACCAGGCCCTCGACCTGCTGTCGGACCCCAGCCGACTCGAGCGGGAGGTGCTGGGCGCCATCCGCTTCCAGCCCAACCGGGCCACCCTGCACACCGACGTGTCGTTGCTGCCGGCCAACCGGAGGGCCTGGGCGAGCTGGAACTACCACCGGCTGCCGGACCACCCGACCGAGGCGACCCTCACGTACCGCCTCCGATCCCTCCAGGGTGTCGCCTCCCGGGACGAGCTGCTGATCACCCTCAACCGGGACGATGCCATCGACCCGGCCACGGTGCTGCGGACGTTCGACTACTCGCACCCGGTCTACGACTCGGCCGCCATCGCCGCCCAGCGGCGCCAGGAGGAGCTCAACGGCGTCCAGCGGACCTGGTACTGCGGCGCCTACTGGGGCTACGGCTTCCACGAGGACGGTGTCCAGAGCGCCCGGGTGGTGTGCCGCCGGCTGGCGGGCGTGGACCTGTGAGTGCGACTGCGCCGGCCGTCGAGCCGGCCACAGACCCCGGCGGATCGGCCGGCGCCCTGCGCAGCGGCATCTACACCGGACGGGTGGTCCACCACCGGTACACGCCGGTCGACCACCGCTTCACCTACCGGATCGCCCTCGTCTACCTGGATCTGTCCGAGATCGCCGCGGTCTGCCGACTGCACCCGCTGTGGAGCCGCGAGGGCCGCAACGCCGTCACCTTCCACCGTGCCGACTACCTCGGCGACCCCTCCGTGCCCCTGGACGATGCCGTGCGGGACCTGGTGGAGGAACGGACCGGCACCCGTCCCACCGGGCCGGTCGGGGTGCTCACCCAGCTGCGCACGTGGGGCTGGTTGTTCAATCCGATCACGACCTACTTCTGCTGGGACCCGACCCACACCGAGGTCGAGACCGTCGTGGTCGAGGTGACCAACACCCCGTGGCACGAGCGGACGGCCTACGTGCTGCCCGGCACCGGGGTCCACCGGGTGGCGAAGGGGATGCACGTCTCCCCGTTCCTGCCCATGGGCCTGACCCACCGCTTCACCATCGGGGAGCCGGGGCGGCGTCTCACGCTCGCGGTGGACGACTTCGACGACCACGACCTGGTCTTCGCCGCCTCCATGGCCCTGACCCGGGCACCGGTCGGACGACGGGCCCAGGGCCGCCTGCTGTGGCGGTTCCCCCTGATGACGCTGCGGGTGTCGCTCGGCATCTACCGGCAGGCCCTCGCGTTGCGTCGCAAGGGCGTACCCTTCCATGCACACCCGGACCGGAAGGTCCCTGCACACCCGGACCGGAAGGCGGCGACGGCTGTCGGCGCCACGAGCGACGGACAGGAGCGCTAGGCATGGCGGAACTCCCCGTGAGCTGGATGGGGGCCACGGCGGGCACCCCGGTGGCGACCGGGTTCCTGCGGTTCATGGCGACCCACCTGCGGGGAGGCACACTCGTCGTCGTCGACGGCACCGGCACCCACCGGTTCGGCGACGGGGGGCCCGAGGTCACGATGACGGTGCACGACCCGGTCGTCTACTGGGACACCCTGCGCCAGGGCTCGGTCGGGCTCGGTCGGGACTACGCGGACGGCCTGTGGGACTGTGACGACCTCCCCACCCTGACCCGGGTGCTCAACCGCGGCCTGCGCCCCGTGACGGCTGTCCAGGACCGGGTGGGCCAGGTCGTCGGCACCTCCACCGACTGGCTGCGCCGCCTCCGGCCGCCCTCCAAACACGTCGACCGCAACAACATCCAGGCCCACTACGACGTCTCCAACGAGTTCTTCGAGCTGATGCTGGACGAGACGATGATGTACTCCTCGGCCCTCTTCGCCGAGCCCGGCATCGACCTGGCCACCGCGCAGCGGGCCAAGCTCGACCGGCTGTGCACCAAGCTCGGCCTCGGCCCGGAGGACCACGTCGTGGAGATCGGCACCGGATGGGGCGGCTTCGCCTGCCACGCCGCCGCCCGCTACGGCTGCCGGGTGACCACCACGACGATCTCGGACGCGCAGTTCCGCTACGCGTCGAAGCGGGTGGTCGAGGAGGGGTTGGCCGATCTCGTGACCGTGCGCAACAGCGACTACCGGGACCTCGACGGCACCTACGACAAGCTCGTGTCCATCGAGATGATCGAGGCCGTCGACTGGCGCCAGCACGACACCTTCTTCGCCACCTGCGCCGGGCTGCTCCACGACCGGGGCCTGATGGCGCTGCAGGCGATCACCGTCGAGGACCGGAGCTTCGAGCGCGCCAAGAACGGCACCGATTTCGTCCGCGAGTACATCTTTCCGGGCGGATGCCTGCCGTCGCTCGAGGCGATCACCCGGTCGCTGCGCCGGGCGACCCCGATGCTGGTGGTGGACGTCGAGGACATCGGGCGCCACTACGCCGAGACCCTGCGCCGCTGGGACGAGCGCGTCACGGCCCGCGCCGACGCGGTGACGGCGCTGGGCCTCGACACCCGGTTCCAGCGGCTCTGGCACTTCTACCTCTGCTACTGCGAGGGGGCGTTCCTCGAGCGCCACATCTCCGACGTCCAGATGGTCCTGGCCATGCCCGACTGGGAAGCCCCCCTGTCGGTCCGGGAGGCGCCGGGGACCTGAGTCCGGCCGGGTCGGCGTTCCCCCAGCCCGGCGCGGGCGGCGCGTCGGTCCTACTCGACGCCGCGGATCTGGTCGGCTTCCCAGAAGGCCCGGATCCCGCCCAGCCGGCCGTCGGCCGCCACCCGGTAGCAGTACACCCCGTCCACCTCGACGGCGCCGCCACCCACGAAGTTGATCCGGATGGTCCCGACGTTGGCCACCTCGTCCCCACACAGGAATGACTGGCGGATGGTGAAGCGGATCGACTCGTTCACCCCGATCACGTTGTCGTAGAAGGCGGCGATGGCCTCGGGCCCCCGGTGCCCCGTCCCCTCGGGGTCGAACATCGAGGGACCGACCGGGTCCTCGACGACGGCGTCGTCGCCGAACAGGGCGAGCCAGCCGTCGCGGTCGCCCGCCTCGACCGCGGCCATGGACCGTTGCCCGAGCTCCCGGGCGGTGGGACGGGCCCCGCCCGTCGAACCCGATCCGGCGGCCCCGGGGGCCGTCACCGCTCCACCTGGGACATGACGGTGTCGGCGAACCGGCGCAGGTTGTCGAGTTTCGCCTGCAGCGGCTCGGTGTCCGGACCCACCTCGTAGGGCCAGCGGAAGCCGACGATCACATCGGTGACACCCTGTTCCTCCAGCCGGCGGATGCCGTCCACCGTGAAGGCGTCGAGGGAGATCACGTGGACCTCGAACGGCTTGTCGGCGGTGCCCTCCTCCTCGCGGAGCTGGTGGAGTTTGGTGAGCAGACCCGGCAGGTCGGCCGGGTCACCACCGCCGTGCAGCCAGCCGTCACACCGGGCCGCCCGCCGGAGGGCGGGTGTGGCGTGGCCGCCGATCAGGATGGGCAACGGCTTCGAGGGCACCGGGCTGAGCTTGACCGACTG
>PMFY01000404.1 GCA_003157945.1 Acidimicrobiaceae bacterium
GTCTTGCGAGCCGGAGCCTTCCTGGCCGTGGACTTGCGAGCCGTGGTCTTCTTCGCCGCGGTCTTGCGAGCCGGAGCCTTCCTGGCAGTGGTCTTGCGAGCCGTGGTCTTCTTCGCCGCGGTCTTGCGAGCCGGAGCCTTCCGAGCCGGAGCCTTCTTCACCGCCCTCTTGGCGGCCGTCTTCTTGGCCGCCGTCTTCTTCGCGGTGGCCTTCTTGGCTGCCGTCTTCCGGGCCGGGGCCTTGCGGGCCGGGGCCTTCTTGGCTGCCGTCTTCTTTACTGCCATGGGCACTTCCTCCTTAGGGATCAACGCCGACTTGAACGCCGAACCGGTGGCGAACCGGACACTTCTCGACGCCGGGATGCGCACCGCTGCACCTGTCCGGGGATTCCGACCCGTGCGTGCGGCTCGTCGAACCGGGGTGAACGTCCCGAATCCGACAACCGTCACTTTCCGCCCGGATTGAACCTCCATGATGATCGTCCCGAACAGCTGCTCCACCACGTCTTCCACGGTGCGCCGGGTCGCCTGCGTCGACTCGGTCACCGCATGGACGAGCTGAGACCTGTTCACGTTGATCTCCTCAGCGATACGTAACCAACTACTAGCCAAATGGCTTTTTCGATGCAGGTCAAGCACTACGACGCGTTCGCGCACGCGTTCGCGGCGCGCCGCGGACACGTCGCGTGCGGCGCGCGCGGCGCAGCGCGTCGACAGCGGGTGGGGTGCCTCCGGAACGACGATGAAATTTCCCTGTGTTGGCAACGGTTTTTCGGCCTACCCTCTCCTTGGCCCCCTTCGCGGACGTCGGTGTCCGCCGCTGCCAGTGCGTCGCGCGTGCGACGCCGATGTGGAGAACGGGTATGAAAACTTTTTTCTCACCGGAGGACCGATCGCGCACTATCGACGCATCGCGCGTCGTGCACGACGCGAGCGACCACGCGCGCAACGGCCTCTATCTCGGCCACGACGCGCACGGTTGGCACTACGCGGAAGGACAACATTCGGTGCTCGTGCTCGGCCCGCCGCGGTCGGGCAAGACGTCCGCACTGCTCATTCCGAACGTGCTGTCCGCGTCGGGCGCGGTGGTCACGACATCGACGAAACCCGACGTGCTCGACGCCACCCTCGCCGCGCGTTCGTCGGGGGGAACGTGCCATCTCTTCGATCCCTCGGGATCGGTCGCCGACCGCCCGGGGGTCCACCGCCTCCGCTGGTCGCCGCTCCCGGCGTGCACCTCGTGGCGGACCGCGCTCATGACCGCACGGTCGCTCGTCGTCGTCGGTTCGACGGGCGCCGGGGCGGTGCAGGCCGATTCCTCCCACTGGACCGAGCGGGCCCAGGCCCTGCTGGCCCCGCTGCTGCACGCCGCCGCACTCGAGGGTGCCGACATGCGCACCGTGCTGGCCTGGGTGGACCGCCGTCGGGCCCTGCCCGCCCAGCAGGCACTGGCGTCCGGGGGTGATGCGGCCATCGCCCGGGACCTCCTCGACGGCATCGTGACCACCGACGAGCGTGAGCTCAGCGGCATCTGGTCGACGGCCTCGGGGGCGCTGGGTGCCTTCCGGTCGGAACAGGCACTGGCCGCCACCTGCGATCCCGATTTCGACCCGGTCGGCTTCGTCGCCTCGGGCGACACCGTGTACATCGCCGCCCCGGCCCACCATCAGGCGCTGGTGGCGCCGCTCGTCGTGGGCCTGATCGACGACGTGCGCCGCGCCACCTACGACCGCGCCGCGGACGGACCGGCGCAGTCGGGGCCCCCGGTGCTGCTGGCCCTGGACGAGTTGGCCAACATCGCCCCTCTGCCCGAGCTCCCCTCGATGGTGAGCGAGGGCGGCGGCCAGGGCCTGGTGACGCTGGCCTGCTTCCAGGACCTGTCCCAGGCCCGCCACCGGTGGCCCGGGCAGGCCGACGGCTTCCCCTCGCTCTTCGGCACGACCGTGGTCCTGCCCGGCATCGGCGACGTCCGCACCCTCGAGGCCCTGTCGGTGCTGTCGGGCGACCACGAGATCGTCGTCCGATCGGTGTCGCGCGGCCGGGCGCCCTCCGACCGACCGCTCACGGACCTGCTCGGGCGCGGACGGATCCAGACCGGCGAACAGCTCGGGACCCAGTGGCGGCGCCGGCTCGCCCCGGACGACATCACCCGCGGTCGTCCCGGGCACGCCCTGGCGTTCGGAGCCCGCAACCAGCCGGCCTGGTTCCCGCTCGCCCCGGCCCACGTGGCCGAGCCGTGGCGGAGCCTGCGCACCCCCGACCGCGCCCTCGAGGGTCCGCGGGCCGGGTTGACCGAGCGGGCCCAGCTCACCCGGGACGGATCGGGTCGCTGACGCGGCGCGGCCCGTCGCCGAGACGGCGGCGGAGGACCCGGGACCGCGGATCACGGGCGGCGGGGGCGTGGCGCCGGGCCCCCCGGAGGAAGACACGCCCTCACCGACCGAGTTCGAGCGGCGGTCGCACCCCGGGAGCGGACCCGTCCCCGGGGGCACGGCCCGTCCGGCGCCCGGGGCCGTCGCCCGGAGGCGTCCGGACCGGCCCTGCGGGGTCCCCACCCGGCCCCCGCGCCACACCCGGCACCCGCCCGACGGGGTCGATCGCCCCGCTCCACGACCCCGGGCCGTCGTCGCGCCGCCGGGAGCCGAGGGCTGATCCCACCGCGCCGGCCAGGCGCACCACGTCCCGACCGTCCAGGCCCTGGGGTGCGGCGTCGGCGACGGCCGTCACGTGGTCGCGGGCCGTCAGGCGTCCACGTGTCGCACCCGACCGGACGAGCCCCTCCACGACGTCGCCGGCTCGGAGCTCCTCGCCCCGGCCGGCCTGCGGCGCCCGACCGACCACCGACACCAGGTCGTTGACGTCGATCCCCATCGAGGCGGCACGACGCCTCCACGCCGACCGGAGGTCGTCGGAGGACACGTCCCGGTCCTTGTCGGGGCGGTCGGCGAAGTAGGCCACCCGCCGGACGCCCGGGGAACCACGCCCACCGGTCCGGCGGTGGGACGACTCGTCGATCGATGCCGCGCGCTGCGAAAAGAGCCGGCACAGCACCGGATCCACGCCCACCACCTCCCACGGGCCGGTCGCCCCACGCCGCCACGCCACGCCGGCGGACCGGGTCAGGTGGTGTCGGAGCGAGGCGTCGTAGACGGCCTGCGTGGCCCGCCGGTGGAGGAACAGGCGGCGACTGTCGAGTGACGACCACCGGCCGTCCAGGCCCTGGGCCACGTTGGCCGTCACCACGTGGGAGTGGAGGTGCGGATCGAGGGTGCGGCTGGTCCGGTGGACGAATCCGGCGGCCACGGCCCCGGTGGTGCCGAGGTGGTGGACCTGGCCGCCCCGGGACCGCCGCACCCCCAGCCCGGCCCCCTCGAGGTAGGCGACCGCATCGGCCACGGCCGCGGTGTGCGCCGATCCTGCGGCCGCACCGAGCTCGCGCGGCGCCAACAGGTGGAGGAGGCTGACCGCCTTGGGGGCGGCGAATACGAGGTCGAACCCGCACACCGGGCGGGCACCCTGCACCTGACGCAGTGCGCCACCCCCGGTCGGATGGCGTCCGGCGAGCACCTCGGCCAGGTCCGGGCGCCGCACGGCCCCGCGCAGTCCGAGTGCGTCGCTGCCCCGACCGGCCCACTCACCGGGGGACTCACCCGCCACCCCGGGCCCCTCGACCGCCAGGGCCCCGTCGTGCCCCAGGTCGGCGAGGTGGTAGTCGACGCCGTCACCTCGCACGACGTGCAGTTTCAGCACCGTGCCCCCGCCGCGTCGGCGCGGGCACGGTCGACCGGGACCCGGGAGCTGAGCGGACCGCTCGTCGTGCGCACGTCGCCGTCCTCCCACGACGTGCTGTCCGGAACCTTGCCGGCGACCTGCCCGAGCGGGCCCGGCATGGCGCCCGCCGGCTCCGGACCCCCGACCCGGCCCCCGACCCGGCCCTTCCCGTACGGCGTCTACCCCCGGTAGCGGGCCAGGATCCGCGTCGCCGCGTCGGCGGCCAGCTCCCGGTCCTCGACCGGCTCGAGCACCTCGGCGTCCGGGCCGAGCCGCAGCAGGAGTCGTTCGAGCCAGGCGTCACCGCCCACGAAGACCTCCCAGACCGTGCGCCCACCTTCTGCCTCCTCGGCCGCGGAGGGGACGGTGTCGAACAGCCACGCCTTGGTCGGGTCGGCGGCGATCCGCACCCGGCGGCTGTCAGGCCCGGGTACGAACGCCCCGAGGGCCCCGCCGGTCGGGGTCCCCTCCCCCGGGCTCGACCGGTCCGCCGCCGCGTCGGCCAGCACCTCGGGCGACGCCGGTCCGGCGGATTCAGCGGTGGCGATCCGGTCGACCCGGAAACGACGGACCCCGTCGGCCACCTCGCACCAGGCGTCCACGTACCAGTGCCCCTCCGACGCGAAGAGCCGTCGGGGCGTGATGGTCCGCTCGGCCGTCTGGTCGGTGGAGGCGGAGTAGTACGTGACGGTCAGCCGTTCGTGGGCCGCCAGGGCGTTGCGCACCGTCTCGAGCAGGTCGGGGGTGTCGAGCTCGACCTCGATGCCAGTCTGTCCGAGCGCCCGGTCGAGCTTGGCCAGGGCCCGGGACAGGGCGCCGTCCTCGTCGCTCCCCGGGACGGCGAGCAGCGCCCGGGCCGATGCGGCGAGGCCGAGGCCCTCGCGGGGACTGAGGCGACGGGGCCGGGCCAGGGTCGTCCCGACCCGGGTCGACACCGAGTCCTCGGTGACCACGATCTCGAGCAGCTGGTCCGGGGTGTAGGGCGGCACGCCACAGCAGGCGGCCATCTCGAGCTCGGCCACCAGGGCGGTGGGCGTGAGATCGAACCGGGCGGCCACCTCATCGATCGGGGCCTCCCCCTCCTGGGCCAGCCAGGTCAGGATGGCCAGCAGGCGGCGGAGGCGGGTGGCGGTGTCGACGGCGGGGCTCATCGGTCACCGCCGGCGGCGGCCACGATGGACTCGAGGCGTTCCACCACGGCGGCGCGCACCTCGTCGGGCCGCAGCACCTCGGCGTGGTCCAGGAGGTCGAGGACCCAGGACACCAGCGCCTCGACGTCGGTCACCTCCAGGCCGACGACCACTCCGCCGTCGTCCGTCCGCCCGACGACGGCGTCAGGCCCGAGCTCGGTCACCACCTGCGACGCCTCCGCCGGATCGACGGCCACGTCGACCTGGACCGACTCACCCGGTCCGAAGTGCCAGGGGTCACGGGAGAACTCCCCGTCGGCGTCGAACCCGGCGGGCAGTTCCGACGACCCGGGCGGCCCGACCTGGGGCTGGCCGTCGAACCGGTCGACCCGGAAGGTGCGGGCCTCGCCCTTGGCGCGGTCCCGACCCACGACGTACCAGTGGCCGCCCCGGAAGCGGATGCCGGCCACGTCCACCGACCGGGGGGCGCCCCGGTAGGAGAAGTCCACGGCGGCACCGGTCCGGACGGCGTCGAACAGCAGGGGGAGCGCCGGAAGGCCGTCCACCAGGGGCAGGTCGACGAGCGGCAGCGGGGCGCCGCGCCGGGGCCAGCTCCCGCCCATCCCCAGCTTGGAGAGCGCCTCCCTCCCGATAGGCTCGCCGAGGTGGACGCCGGCCACCGCCAGGTTCAGGGCCGCCTGCTCGTCGGGTTCGAGGCCGAGATCGGGAAGGTAGTACGCGTCGGGGTCCACCCGGTACCCGACCTGCTCCTCGGCCTCGATGGACTCCGCCAGGACCGGCACCCCCTCGTCGCGCAGGAGGCGCTTGTCGCGCTCGAACGCCTGGCGACGGGCCTCGTGGCCCGCGGGGTACCCGGGGACACGGTCGGCGATCTCCCGCAGGCTGAGTGGTCGGCTGGCGTCCAGCAGCACCAGCAGCAGGTCGGTGACACGTTCGAGGCGGTCGGGTTGGGCCATTCCCGCCAATCTACGGCCCGGATGACGGGAGGCGCACCGTGACCGGCGCCTGGGACTGGCATTCCCACCTCCTGCTCTGGGGTGTCCTCGCCGCCGTGGGGTTGGGAGCGGCCCTCACCCACCGCCGTCTCGCCTACACGTCGTCCGACCCCGTCACCTGGCCGGCCTGGCGGGCCCGGCGCTTCGCCGCCGGCCTGGTCCTCATCGGTGTCTGCATGGGTTGGCCGCTCGGCGACCTGGCGGCCCACTGGTCGACGACCTCGCTCGTCCTGCAGCGGTGCGTGCTGGTCCTGGCCGTGGCCCCGCTCCTGCTGGCCGGGCTGCCCGACGACCTGATCCGCAGGGTGACGCGGCCGGCACCGGTCGACGCCGTCCTGGTCCGGGTGCTGCGTCCGCCCGTCGCCGTCATGTCCGTCACCGTGCTCCTGGTCGGGTCGATGGCCCCCCCGCTGGTGGCGGCCCAGGCCTCGTCACCCGCCGCCCGCGCCGGGCTCGCCCTCGTCGTCCTCGTGGCCGGCACCATCCTGTGGCTGCCGATCATGGGCCGCATCCCGGGGATCGCCCGTCCGCGGCCCATGGTCCGCGCCGTGTACCTGGTCGCCCAGGCCATCGTGCCGGTCTTCCTCTCGTTCGTCTTCATCCTCGACCCCACGCCCCTCTACCCGGCGTTCGCCCACTCCGTCGATGTGATCCGGCTCCGTCCCCTCAACGACCAGCAGGTGGCCGGATTCGTCTCCAAGCTCTCCTTCCTCTTCGTACTGCTGTCCGTGGCGGGCGTGGAGCTGGCCCGCGCCCCCGACTCCGACGACGACCTCGGGCCCGAGGACCCGTTGGTGTGGGCCGACGTCGAGCGTCACTTCGAGCGTCTCGACCGGCGTGGCACCGTCATCGTCGAACCGGGGTCGGCCGCTCCCGGCACCACGCACCCGGATGACGCCCCGGCCGCGGGCCCGCCCTCCGTTCCGCCCGGTGACGCCGACGGGGGCCCCGACGGCGGCCCCGGCCCCATCTGATGGCCGACCGCCGTCACCGACCGTCCCCCGGCACCGCACGGGCGCTCGGGTGCGCCGGTCCGGGGCGCCCGTTCCCTACCATGGCCTGGTGACCCTGGACGCCCCTGCCGCACCTGCCCTGCGCCGACTCGTGGCCGGAAACGTGGCCGCCGGGGTCGAGGAGCTCGGGGGTCGTCCCGCCATGCTGGTCCGGTCGGTGTCCGACGTGCGGCGGGGCGCCCTGTCCCCCGACGATGGCGAGACGATGGCCCAGGCCGCCTCGGTGGCCGCCGCCCTCCGGATCCCGTTCGTCCTCGTCCTGTCCTCCAGCGGTGCCGACGTGTCGGCCGGGGTGGCGTCGCTCCACGGGTGGGGCCGGGCCGCACGGGCCATGTCGGCCTGCTCCGGGATCGTCCCGCTGATCGTCGTCGTGACCGGGCCCGCCCTGTCCGGGCCCGCGCTGCTACTCGGGCTGGCCGACGTGGTGGTCATGACCGGGGACGCCTTCGCCTTCGTGTCGGGGCCGGCCATGGTGGCCGACTTCACGGGCATCCGGATCGGCGTGCACCAGTTGGGGGGCAGCGCCATCCACGCCCGGTCGAGCGGCCTGTGCGCCATCGAGGCGGCGTCGACCGAGCAGGCCCTACAGCACGTGGCCCACCTGCTCAGCCTGCTGCCCGCCCACACGGACGAGCTCCCACCCCGCGCCGCATCCGGTGCGGCCGCTCCCGGTGAGGTGCTGCGCTCGGTGATCCCGGACCGGGCGACCAGCTCGTACGACGTCCGCAAGGTGGCCGCCGCGCTGGCCGACGACTCCGACGTCACCGAGCTGTGGCCGCGCTGGTCCCCCCAGCTCGTCACGGCGCTGGCCCGCATCGACGGTCGGACGGTCGGGTTCGTGGCCAACCAGTCCCAGGCGCTGGCCGGCACGCTCGACATCGCCGCCAGCCAGAAGGGGGCGCGCTTCGTCCGATTCTGCGACGCATTCAACGTGCCCCTGGTGACGCTGGTCGACACCCCCGGCTTCCTCCCAGGCAAGGACCTGGAGTGGCGGGGCATGATCCGCCACGGCGCCGAGTTGGCCTTCGCCTACGCGGAGGCCACCGTGCCCCGCATCTGCGTGATCCTCCGCAAGTCCTTCGGCGGGGCGTACATCGTCATGGACTC
>PMFY01000400.1 GCA_003157945.1 Acidimicrobiaceae bacterium
CCGGGCATGCCCTCGCCGGCGGGAAGGCTGGGGAACACCATCAGGTCGGAGGCGCGCAGCAGCTCCGCCACGTCGGAGCGGGAGCCGAGGAGCTCGACGTCGGCCCGCCGTGCCGGCTCCACCAGGGCACCGTGCAGCGGTCCGTCACCCACCAGCCGGGCCCGACAGTCGATGCCCTGCCGGCGGAGCGCGGCGATGACGGCGACGAAACGGTCGGGGCGCTTGCCCTCGGTGAGCGCCCCGACGAACGTGACCGTCGGGACGGGAGGGCTGTCGTGAGGCTCCCGGGGCCGGAACTCCCGCGGGTCCCGACCGTTCGGCGTCATGGTGACCCGTCCGGGGGGGACGCCGAGCAGGTCGGTGCACTCGGCCAGCACCTCGTCGCCCTCGGCGGCCACGGCGCGGACCCGCAGCAGCAGAAGACGCCACATCCAGACCCGCAGCCGTCGGTCGCGTGGTCCGGCGAAGGTGCCGATGGCGTAGTAGACCAACGGCCGCCGGGTGCCCAGCATGGCCGGCGCCAGGTACTTGAGCGGATCACCCCCGTGGGCGACCACGAGCACCGGGCCGAGCCGGCGGACCAGTGAACGCAGGGCCGGCACGACCCGTGGGTCGTAGCCCTCGGCCGGGGTGTCCCCCCCATCGACGTGGAGGGACAGATCCGTCCGGACCTCGTCCGGTCCGTCGAAGATGGTCAGGAGCCGATGGGCCCGCACACCGGGGGCGTCCAACTGGTCGGCCAGCGCCCTCGCCTCGCGCTGCGCGCCGCGGGCGCGGGCGGTCGGGATGACGTGCAGGACGAGCGGATCGCTCGTCGATGGTGCGTGCGACTGAGTCGGCATCTCCACGGTCCCCTGCCGGCGCCCGGGTATCCGGCGGGCCGAGCGTAGCAGTCGGCCGGATCACGTCCGGAGGGGCCTGCGGCTACGGTCGGGCGCGCCGATCGTGTCCGCTACGATCTCCCGGGCCGCAGCCACGTGTGGGACCCGCCCGACGACGGACGCGGCCGGCACCGAGCAGGAGTCCGGTGCACCCATGAGGACATTGTTGATCGCTGGCGAGTACCCCTGGCCGGAGAACAGCGGTTCGCGCATGCGCCTCATGACGACCCTGCTGGGGCTGCGCTCGCTCGGTCCGACCGAGCTCTTCTCGGTCGTGCCGCGTGGCCGCCGGGACTTCGATCCGCCTCCACTCGGCGACGGTCTGGAGAAGGCGGAGTACGCCACGTACGAGCAGGCCGCCCGTCGCCCCGCGGACGCACTGGTGCGGCCCTGGCTCCCGTTCTCCCTCCCCGTCCACGAGCGGCCGGCCGTCCTGGCGGCGCGGGACGAGTTCGTCTCGGGCGAGTACGACCTCATCTGGTACTTCGGCCTGCGGCCGTGGCTGCTCGCCGGGGCGCCGACGACCGTCCCCACCGTCCTCGACCTCGACGATCTCGAGGACCAGAAGATCCGGGCGCGACTGGCGGTCCCCGAGCCCGGCCCGCAGTCGGCGACCGCGCGGGTCCGGCGATGGTCGGCGGCGCGCTACTCCGAGGAGGAGGCCCGACGGTGGCGCCGCCTGCAGGGCCGGGCGGCGCGGGCCGTCGGATCCCTCGTGGTCTGCAGCCAGCTCGACGCCGACCGGCTCGGCGCGCCGCGCACGACCCGTGTCTGCGTGGTCCCGAACGGCTACCCGGTGGTCGACGCGCCGCCGGACCATCGGCACGCGGGCACGCCACCGGTGGTCCTCTTCCAGGGGACGCTCCGGTACCCCCCCAACGCCCATGCGGCGCGGTTCCTCGTGGACGAGATCGGCCCCGCCCTGCGGGCCGTGGTACCCGACGTGCGGCTCCGCCTGGTCGGCCTCACCACTCCGGGGCTCGCCGAACTGGACGATCCTCCGACGGTGACCCTGGTGGGCCAGGTCCCGGACATCGGGGTCGAGCTGGCCGCTGCGGACCTCGTCCTCGTGCCGATCCGGTTCGGCAGCGGTACGCGGGTGAAGATCATCGAGGCGTTCGCCCACGGCGTCCCGGTCGTCTCGACCACGCTGGGCGCAGAGGGCCTCGGCGCGGTCGATGGCGAGCACCTGCTCCTCGGTGACGACCCGGCGTCCCTGGCCCGGGCCTGTGCACGCCTGCTGACCGATGATGCGCTGCGGACGCGGATCGTGGCCGCCGCCCATGATCTGTTCCTCACGCGACTGCAACGCGACCGGGCTGTGGACGCGGTGCGTGAAGTGGCCCGCGAGGCGGTCGCCCGATGAGGATCCTCGTGGTGGGGGAGAACTTCCCGTGGCCGGCCAATGGTGGGGGGCTCATCCGGCTCGCCAACACGGTGGAGGCGCTCGCCGGCCTGGGTGACGTCGACCTCTTCACCCTGTGCGATCCCCGCCGCACCGACCGGTCGGTGCCGATCGGAGTCGACCTCTCCCGGATGGCGACCACGCCCTATCCGGAGGCGGCCCGTCCCCTGACGTGGCGGGCGTCGTGGGTGGGGAGGGCCGGCCTGCCGTTGGAGGTGGCCATGCGCCGCTTCGACCCCGTCCCCCGGGCGGCGTTCGAGGCGTGGGTGCGGGGGCCGTACGACGTCGTCTGGTTCAGCACGCCGGCCACCTTCGCGTGGTTGGGGAGGCCGCGGCTCGGTCCCACGGTGGTCGACCTGGTGGACCTCGAGGACGAGAAGGAGCGGCAGCGCACCGCCCTGCTGCGGGCCGCCGGTGGACCCGACGGCGGCCGTGACCGGATCCGGCACGCCGGTGCCGTCGCGCAGAGCTGGATGAACGCCCGCGACTGGCGGACGTTCCAGCGCTCGGTGAGCCGGCAGGTCGATCGGGTGGTGCTGGCGTCACCGCTCGACGTCGACCGGTCCGGCCTGGCCAATGCCACGCTCGTCCCCAACGCCCTCCGGCGCCCCGAGCCGCCCCTGGGGCGGGTCGACGTGGCCCGCGAGCCGACGATCCTGTTCCAGGGCTCGCTCAACTACGCGCCCAACATGGATGCTGCCGACTGGCTCATCCGTGACATCGCCCCCCGGATCCGGACCCGGGTGCCCGGGGCCGGGATCCGGCTGGTGGGCCGACCCACGCCGGGGGTCGAGCGGCTGCACGCACCGCCGTCCGTGACCGTGGTGGGCCGGGTCGCCGAGATGGACCCCGAGCTCGAGCTGGCGGACCTCGTCGTGGTTCCCGTCCGCGACGGGTCCGGTACCCGGGTCAAGATCCTGGAGGCCTTCGCGCACCGGATCCCCGTGGTCTCGACCACCATCGGCGCCGAGGGTCTCGACGTGACCGACGGGCTCCACCTGCTGATCGCCGACGACCCCGACTCGTTCGCCGACCGGTGCGAGCGACTGCTGACCGACGCCGACCTGCGACGTCAGGTCGTCGACGCCGCGGAACGGCTCTTCGAGGAGCGGTACACCTTCGCCGCCGCTCAGGACCGCATCCGGGCCGTGGTCCACGAGGTCGGCGGTTCCGGCAGCGAGCGGTAGGCGTCGAGCGTGCGCCCGATGACCACCCGGTCGTCGAATTCGGCCTCGGCCTTCTGACGCCCCCGGGCCCCCATGTCCGATCGCCGGGCCGGATCGGCGGCCAGGGCGGCGATGGCCAGGGCCAGGGCGTCCCCGTTGTGGACGGGCACGAGCAGCCCCGTCCGGTCGTGGTCCACCACCTGACGGCAGCCGCGGATGTCGGTGGCGATCACCGGGACACCGCAGGCGGCCGCCTCCATGGCCGAGCGGGGGAACCCCTCGCGGTAGGACGGGAGCGCGTACATGTCGAACCCGGCATAGAGGTCCTCGACGTCGTCCCGGTGTCCGGTGAAGACCAGGTTGCCGATCGCCCGCGCCTCGGCGATGTCCTCCGGCCCGAGCGCGTCCCCCTTGGCGGTGTCCTCGGGCCCGACGACGACGAAGACGACGTCGTCGCGGAGGGACCGGAGGTGACGGGCCGCCGCGAACAGCTCGCGGAACCCCTTCTGCCACACGAGCCGTCCGACGGTGCCGACCACGATGGCCGAGTCGTCCACGCCGAGGGCCCGTCGGGCGCGGGCCGAGGCCTCCGGGGTGCGGACGGAGCGGAACCGGTCCAGGTCGATGCCGTTGCCCAGCAGCACCAGGTGCCCGGCCGGGACGCCGAGCCGGCGCATGACCTCGAGATCCTCGGGGTTCTGGAAGAGCTCGACGTCGGAGCACGTCGCCGCGATCCGTTCCAGCGTGTAGACGACCGACTTCCGCAGCCACGGATCCTCGGGCGCCGCGTAGAGGCCGTGCACGGTGTTGACGATGCCCGGCACGCCGGCCGTCCGGGCGGCGATCCGCCCGTACAGCCCGGGCTTGGGATTGTGGGTGTGGACGATGTCCGGTCGGAGCCTCCGGAACAGCCGCTCGAGTTCGACGAGCGCCAGCACGTCCTGGCCGACGGCGACGGACCGCGTGGCGTGGTCGAGCGCCACGTGGGTGATGCCCCACGAGGTGAGCTGGTCGACGAAGGGGCCCGGCGCGGACACACCGATGACCTCCATGCCGGCGTCGGCGAACGCCCGCAGCTGCGGGCCGAGGAGGAGGGCCAGGCTGATGTCCGCCGAGGTGACGTGGACCAGGCGCCGGCCCGCCAGGTCGCTCACCGGTCGGCCCCGACGAGCCTGCGGTAGATGTCCTCCACCTCGTGGCTGGCCGCACCGACGTCGAACATGCTGCTCCGGAGCGTCGCGCCCTCACCGAGGCGGCGGCGCAGCAGGGGATCGGACACCACGCGCCCGATCGCGTCCGCCAGGGCACCGGGATCGCCGGGCGGGACGATCAGGCCGTCGACCCCGTCGGTGATCACCTGGGGGACACCGCCCACCGCCGTGGCCACGATGGCCGTGCCGGTACTGGTGGCCTCCATCAACGTCACGGGAAGTCCTTCCTGGCGCGACGGGAGGACGAAGACGTCGCAACCCACCAGGAGCCGGATGACGTCCGAGCGCTCGCCGAGGAATCGGAACCGGTCGCCCAGTCCGAGCTCGCGGTGCCGGGCGGCGAGCTCGTCGGCCAGGGGCCCCCGACCGACGGCGGCGAACCGGACGGGGAGGTGCCGGTCCGCCACGTTCCGGGCGGCGTCGAGGAGCACGTCGTAGCCCTTCTCGGGACGGAGGTTGGCCACGGTCAGCACGAGGAGCTCGTCGTCGGGCACGCCGAGCTCGGCGCGGACGGCGGCACGGACCGCCGCGCGCTCGGCGGTCAGCTCGTGCGAACGCGACAGGTCGATACCGTGCACGATCACCCGGGCACGCGTGCGGAGCGCGGCGGGCAACGCCTGGTGGGCGGCCTCGGAGACCACGATCAGGGACTGGTCCATCCCGATGGTGGTCCGGTTGAGCGCCTTGACCAGCACGGCCATCTTGTCCCACGCGCTGTGCTCGGTGTACACGATGGCCGGGCGTTCCGAACGGGGCAGCGTGGCGATCCCCAGGCGGCCGAGTGACGCCGTGTAGGGGAGGTGGAAGTGGACGACGTCGAAGCGGCCGGCGATCAGCAGGGCGCGGAGCCGGGCGACCCAGCGGAGGTCCCAGTTCCCCTTCGCCGCCAACGCGTGCACCGGGGTCCCGGCCTCGGCGATGGTCGCCGCCAGTCCGTCCTCGGAGGCCAGCACGTAGGCCACCTCGTAGTCGAAGGCGTCGGCATCCCGCCGGGCCACCATGTCGACGAGGAGGCGCTCGGCGCCACCGTGGCCGAGGACCTTGATGACGAGGAGGATCCGGATCTTCCGGTGGTGGTCGGTCCCTCCGGCGCTCGCGACGGGCGCACCTGCGC
>PMFY01000055.1 GCA_003157945.1 Acidimicrobiaceae bacterium
CGGGTCCGGGCCGGTGGCGGTGACGACCGACCGGGGTGCCGGAGTCCGAGCGCCGGCCGCGGTCCGACGCTAGATTGCCGGGCGGAGCGATATCCGCTCCGGCGACGGCCGCTGGCCGTCGGAACGTGACCACTTGGCGGGGTTGCACCACAGTTCCCCGGCGGCTGGTCGACCGGGGGAAGACCATGCTTCGTAGACTGCTCGGACTGTCCGCTGTCCTGGTACTGGCATCGACCGCGTTCGCCCTGGTGGATCCGGGGGTGAGCGGCGCCGCGACGCCGGTGGCCACCGGCACCGTGGGATGCAAGATCACCGGGAGCGGCAAGTTCGGTCCGAAGCTCACGCTGGCGGGCAGCACCACCACCGTCAAGATCAAGTTCACGGCCACGTCGACGGGCGGGTGCGGAGCCCAGGCCCGCATCCCGGGGGCGCTCGTGACGATCTCGGGGGTGTCGATCCAGGGCAAGGGGACGCTGACGTCGCTGGCGCCCGGGAACGCCAACAGCTGTGCCAACTTCACGGCCGCCGACACCGTCGGCGTGGTGAAGGTCAAGTTCACCTGGGCGTCCGTCCCGACCATCGCCCCCACGGTCGTGACCTACACGGGGGGGACGGCCCCGATCGTCTCGGGCACGCCGCTCGACACGATCCGCTTCCCCGCCCCGACGGGCACCACCTTCGTCGGCACCGGCTCCTTCACGCCGTCGGTGAACCCGGTGGTCAATCTGGCGACCAACATCGCCAGCACGTGCGGAGCCGGCTGGGGTCCCTACCCCGCGTTCACCATCACCCCGGGGTCGTACATCACCCTGCCGTGACCTGAGGCCGGCCGCCGGTGGGTCCCCTGGACCCGCCGGCGGCCGCCCACCAGTATGGGTGGGCCCCTTCCAGCCAGGAGTCCCATGCCCGCCCTCACCCGCCCGTCCGACCCGTCCGCACTCGACGACCTCCTCGTCCGGGCGGATGCGGTCGCCCACGGACTGCTGCGTGACGTCCCGGACTTCCCCACGCCCGGCGTGGTCTTCAAGGACATCACCAACCTGCTGGCCGACGCGGCGGCCTTCGACCTCGTCGTCGCGGCCCTGGTCGCGCCGTTCCACGGACGGGTGGACAAGGTGGCCGCCATCGAGGCCCGGGGCTTCATCCTCGGCGCACCGGCCGCCATCGCCCTCGGTGCCGGGCTGGTCCCGCTGCGCAAGCCCGGCAAGCTGCCCTGGGAGACCCTGCGCGAGTCCTACGAGCTGGAGTACGGCATCGACGCGCTCGAGATCCACACCGACGCCCTGGTCCCCGGCGACCGCGTGCTCCTGGTCGACGACGTCGTCGCCACCGGCGGGACCGCCCGGGCCGCCGCGGCACTCGTCGCCGGTGCCGGCGCCCGGCTGGTCGGCCTGGCGGCGCTGCTCGAGCTCGAGCACCTCGGCGGCCGCGACCAGCTGCCCGGTGTCCGGCTCCACGTGGTCACCCACTGACCCGGCCCGTCCCCCCCGGGTCCGGCCCGGTCACTCCAGCAGGCTGAACCCGCCCCGGCCGGCCCGGGCCAGCTCGTAGCAGAGGGTGTCGTAGGGCTCGACGATGCCGTAGNNACGTCGTAGGTCTCCCCGGTGACGACGCCGTCCCCCACCTCCATGCCCTGCCACAGGTCGCCGTCGGGGGTGCCTCCGTTGGGGCCGCCGTACATGCCGCACCGCAGGAAGGCGATCTGATGGCCCAGCCGCTCGAACTCGACCGTGCGCTGGCGGCCGTCGGCGAAGACGTAGTCCACCTCGCCCGCCACCAGGAGCCGGGTGTCGGGCTCGAAGCGCAGCCGGTAGCGCCGGTCGCGGAGGGTATCGCTCCCCCGCCGGGGGTCCCCCAGGTTGTACAGGACGTGGTCCCCCCAGATCCCGTACTCGGCGAACTCGACCCACTCCCCCGAGTGGGGGTGCTGGTAGCCGCCCCACAGCGACCGACCGCCGACCCCGTCACGGGTGCCCCAGTGGTGGTCCCGGGTGCCGCAGTGGTGCGCCGTCGTGACCTCGTGGCGTACCCCGTCGACCTCGACCCACCCCGACTGCCGGCCGAACCCGTCATAGCCGGCGACCCCGGCGAACGAGCGCGTGCCGACCACCGAGCCCCCACCGATGTTGCGGTAGACCGGCCGCTTGGTGTCGAACCAGGCCAGGTCGAAGGCGATGCCGTGGTCGTTGTCGCCGAGCGACAGGTGCCATTCGCGGAACGGGGTCACCACCTGGAACGACAACGGTCCCACCGTCATGTCCATCCGGTTCAGGCCCAGTTTGCGGTGGGCCCGCACGGTGGTGTGCCTGCCGCGACGGTTCACGATGGCGAAGGCCTCGGCGGTCCCGAGGTTCGGGTAGACGCCCATGCCCACCACCACCAGGAGGTCACCGGTGTCGTCCTGACACGTGAACCACATCCGCTCGTAGGCGCGCGGGTCCGAGGTCCACATCACCCGGACGGGCAGGGGGTTGTTGTGGATCAGGAACTCGTCGAGCCCCGACATCGGATGGTGCTCGACGTCGGCGTCGAACCGCCCCCCGTCCACCGGGCCCGGCGTCATCCCCCGACCCCGTGGATCGCCTTGCGCTCGACGTACTCGTCCATGCCCGCCTCGCCCCACTCGCGCCCGAT
>PMFY01000387.1 GCA_003157945.1 Acidimicrobiaceae bacterium
TGGGCCACGCCCTTCCACGGCTCCTCCGGGTCGTCGCTCGGCCGGGTGACCAGGGCTCCGTCGATGTCGCCCGCGACCAGCGCGGCGATCAGCAGCGCCGACACCACCCCGCCGTCCTGGGCTCCGTCCGGTCGGGCGCCGGCCCGGACCGCGTAGGCCTCGGTGACCGCGCCCAGTCCGTCACCGGGGGGACCCCCGGTGATCTTCCAGTAGGTGTCGCTGGCGTCGACCCGCTCGACCGAGGCGGCGGCCACGTCGTCCGCGGACGCACCCGGCAGCACCGTCGACGGCGGCCACAGGGCCTCGTAGCGCAGGCCGCCGCGGGGACAGAAGTCCCAGCACAGCGAACAGCCCGTGCACATCTTGACCAGCTCGGGGAGGTCGGTGTCCTCGTCGATCCCGATGGAATTCGAGGGGCAGGCGGCCACACAGGTGCCGCACTGGATGCAGCGCCCGGCGTCGATCACCCCGGCCTGGAGCTCGAAGAACCAGGTCTTGCCCGGTGGCTCCTCGATCCCGTTGATCTCCTCGCGGAGGCGGTAGGCCTTCATGCCCCGGCTCCCGGCTTCGTCCCGAGGCTGACCGGCGTGCCCGTGCCCTCGGCGGCCAGGGTGGCCCGCAGCTCGTCGTTCGGCACCCGGCGCGCCCAGTTGTGGAACGGCTCGTCAGGGCGGCGCTCGGACTGGTAGCGCCGCACCACCCGGAGCAGGGCGTCGGGCACGTCGTTGACCGGGCGGGCGCCCTCGATCCAGTCGATGAAGCCGGCGTCNNCGGAACCCGATGTCGGCGATCTGGGGCTGCGCACAGCTGGCCGAGCAGCCCGAGAAGTGCATGCGGATCACCCCGGCGTCCTCGCCCAGGGGCGAGAACTCGCCCGGCGTCGGCGGCACGCCCACCGGTTCGCCGGCCAGCTGCTCGTCGAGGAACCGGGCCCACTTCACGGCCCGCTCCTTGGTCTCGACGATGGCGTAGCGGCAGAACTCGGAGCCGGTGCAGGCCACGACGCCACGGCTGAACGGCCCGGGGTACGGGGAGTACTTGGCCAACAGGTCCTCGGCGAGCAGCGCGTCGACCTTGTCACCGTGGACACCGGTGAAGGTGATGTTCTGGTCGGTGCCGACCCGGAGGGTGCCGTCGCCGTAGGCGTCGGCCAGGCGGGCCGCCTCGACGAGCTCCATCCCCTGCATCCGGCCGACCGGCACGGAGCAGCCCACGTAGAAGTAGCCGTCCTCCTTCTGGCGGTGGACGCCCACGTGGTCGCCCCGGTACCGACGGGTCAGCTCCTCGCCCGCGGGGACGAGGTCGAACCGTGCCCGCTTGGCCAGCTCGTCGCGGAAGCCCTCCGGCCCGAGTTCCTGGACCAGGTAGCGCATCCGGGCCAGGCCCCGGTTCTCGCGGTTGCCCAGTTCGCCGAAGAGCTGGGCGATGGCCCGGGTCACCTCGACCGCCTGGTCCTGGGNNACGAAGACGTCGATGTCCGACGCCATCCGCTCGCCGTCGGACAGGCCGCCACCCACCAGCAGGTTGAACCCGAGCGAGCCGTCGACGGCCCGGGCCGGCCAGAGGCCGATGTCGTTGATCTCCGCCTGGGCGCAGTCCTCGACGCAGCCGGAGACCGACATCTTGAACTTGCGGGGCAGGTTGGCGTACTCGCGGTTCCCGGTGAAGAAGTCGGAGACGGCCCGGGCGATGGGCAGCGCGTCGAAGGCCTCGGCGGCGTCGACGCCCGACACGGGGCAGCACAGGACGTTGCGGGCCGAGTCGCCACAGGCCTGGACCGTGGTGAGCCCGACGGCGGCGAACCGGCGCCAGATGCGGGGGATGTCCTCGATCCGGAGCCAGTGGATCTGCACCGTCTGGCGGGTGGTGAGGTCGGCGTAGCGCGACCCGAACATCCGCGACTCGGTGCCGTCGGGGCCCTCGCCGAACGCGTCGGCGGCCACCCCGATCTCCCGGGCCTGCGCGGCGGTGAGGAACCCGCCGGGCACCTTGACCCGCATCATGAAGNNGGGACCTTGGCGATGCCGGCCGGGCCCTCCTTCGAGTAGGTGTCGATGATGGCGTCGGCGATCTCGAGCGGGTGGCGCTCGAGCTTGAACAGCTCGATCTCGTTCAGCTCACCCGTGGTGCGGTAGGGGTTGACGAACGGCATGGGGCGGTCGGTGCCGCGCAGGTGCAGCCCGTACAGCTCGTCGCGGTCCTTGGTCACGTCAGCGTCCGGTCATCTCAGACGTGCAGTCCGCACTCGACCTTGTCCGTGTCGGCCCACCGGCCGGCACGGAGGTGCTCCCCCTCGGCCACCGGGCGGGTGGTCGGAGCGCAGCCGATGGACAGGTAGCCCTGGGAGCGCAGCGGGTGCTCGGGGATGTCGTGGTCGTGCGCGTACCCGACGAGGTCCTGGTGGGTCCAGGTGGCCAGCGGGTTGATCTTGACCATGCCCCAACTCTCGTCGTAGGCGACGATCGGGGCGTGGCGCCGGGTCGGGGCGTCCGAGCGCTTGAGCCCGGTGACCCAGGCGTCCTTGCCGGCCAGCGCGGACCGGAGCGGCCGGACCTTCCGGAACTCGCAGCACTGGGCGGTGCCGCACGGGTGGTCCTCGGCGCCCGCCACCGGGTGGGCCACCGTCAGGTTCAGGTCGTAGCGCTCCCGGACGGTCTCCACGTACTCGAGCGTCTCCTCGAAGTGGGAGCCGGTGTCGAGGAAGACGACCTCGATGTCGGGGTCCACGCCGACGGCGATGTCGATCAGGACCGCCTCCTGGAACGAGCAGGACAGCGCGAGCTTGGGGCCGAACCGCTCGACGGCCCAGGCCACGATCAGCCCGGCGGGCGCGGTCTCGAAGGCCGCCGACTGCTCGGCCAGCTCGGCCCGGAGCCGGGCCACTGCGGGGTCCACCGCCAGCTCGGCCAGCCTCGTCCGGTTGTCCACCACGCTCAGCTTCACGTCGACTCTTCCTCTCCCGCCCGGACCGGGGGGCGCTGCCCTACGCCCTGTCCGGCCGTCGCGGCCTTCCCTCACCTGCACCCGGCGCCGAATCGGCATCCTTGACCCGTCCCCCCCAGGACCGGTCGGTACCTGTCGGAACTATACATGACTAACCCGATCAGGTTTTGAAACATTCCCGCCGTCGGCGAGCCCTCCGGCGAACCCATTCGCAGCAGCCTAGGACCGGCCCCTTCCGTGCGTGCCCGCGGGTGCCCGGACGCCGATGCCCGCCAGGGGCGCCGCCGCCCCGACGCCGGTCACGGGGTGCACCTCCCGGTGTCGCTAGGGTGACGCCCGTGACCAGTGCCGCGCCCACGACGGTCGATTCCATCGACCTGTCCGACATGGCGTTCTGGGCGCAGCCGCCGGACGAGCGGGAGAAGGCCTTCGCCCTGCTCCGGGCCGAACGCCCCGTGGCGTTCTTCGAAGAGCCCGATTTCGCCGGGTCGTCGTCCCTCGCCCTCGCCCGCGGCCCCGGCTACTTCGCCCTCACCCGGCATGCCGACATCAGCGAGGTCAGCCGCCACCCGGAGATCTTCTGCTCCGGCAAGGGCGCGCTCAGCATCATCGACCTGCCGGACACCATGGTCGAGTACTTCGCGGGGATGATCTCGTCGGACAACCCCCGCCACGCCCGGCTCCGCCGGATCGTCTCCAAGGCCTTCAGCCCGCACCAGGTGCGGGCGATCGCGGAGGAGATCGGTCGGGTCGCCGACGGCCTCATCGACCGCGCCGCCGATCTCGGCGAATGCGACTTCGTCACCTCGTTCGCCGGGCCCCTCTCGCTCGAGATCATCTGCGACATGATGGGACTGCCGCCATCCGAGCACGCCACCGTCTTCCGGTGCTCGAACGTGATCACCTCCTCGGACGACCCCGAGTTCCTCCCGCCGGGCAGCGACCACCTCCTGGCCATGCTCGAGGCGGGCCAGGAGTTGACGGCCCTGATGACCGAACTGGCGGCGTTCCGGCTGGAGCACCCGACGGATGATCTGACGACGGCGCTGGTCACCACCAACATCGACGGCGAGGCCCTGACGCAGTCCGAACTGGCGTCGTTCTTCATCCTGCTGCTGACGGCGGGCAACGAGACGACCCGGAACTCGTTGGCCCACGGACTCCTCGCCTTCAGCCAGCACCCCGACCAACGGGCGATCTGGCAGGCCGATCCGGTCGGCGTCGCCGCCACCGGGGTGGACGAGATCGTCCGCTGGGCCAGTCCGGTGAACTGGATGCGGAGGACGGTCACGACCGACACCGTCCTCAACGGCCAGGCGCTCACGGAGGGGGACAAGGTCCTGCTGTTCTACGGCTCGGCCAACCGGGACGAACGGGTCTTCGCCGATCCCTACACGTTCGACGTCCTCCGGTCGCCGAACCCGCACCTGGGATTCGGCTCCGCGGGGCCGCACTTCTGCCTGGGCGCGCACCTCGCCCGGCAGGAGATCGGCGTGATGCTGCGGCTGCTGCTGACGCGGCTGCCGGACATCGAGGTCAGCGGCGAGCCCGACTGGGCCGTCTCCCGCTTCGTGAGCGGGATCAAGCACCTGCCCTGCCGGTTCACCCCGGTCCGGCCGCACGCGTGACCGTCGGGCCCGGTCGGACGACCGTCCGGGCGACCGGGACGGGGGGCGTCACATCGGTGCCTCCGCCGCGTCGCACCTAGGGCTTGGCCACCATGAGCACGGCCACCGCCACCAGCACCACGGCCAGGCCGATCCCCAGCAGTCCGGTCCGCAGGCACACCGCCACCGGGTCGACGGTGGGTGCGGCCCCGTCCGCGCCGTCCGCCTCCGCCGGGGCGCGGGCCCCGGCCCCGTCCACGGCCTCCCGGGTCGCCACCTCGGCCTGGAGCCGCCGCTCGGCCGGCCACAGCCCGCCCTCGGCCACGAAGGCCACCACCACCCAGGCGCCCAGGCCGATCGTGACCCAACCGTCCGAATACCCCCATTGACCACCGCTCATGGCGATCAGGGCGACGCCCAGCACCGGTACGAGGAAGAGCACCCGGCCCACCCAGTTGACGCCGGGACGGAAGTAGCGGACGACGGCCACGGGCAGCGGTCCGCCGCGTCCGAGCGCGCGCCGCAGGGCCAGGGCGAACCCTCCGGCCACCACCAGCGCCACCATGGCGACCAGCGCGCTCAGCACGTGGGCGAGCAGCACCAGGTCGTAGGCGGCCGAATTGTCGTCGACGCCGGCCACGAGATGGGCCAGATGGGCCGGGTCGACGGAAGGCACGCTGTGATTGTCGCATCCCACCGGATACCGGCCCACGCGGCACCTTGCACCGCACCGCGCCGCGGAATTGCTAGGTTGGGCGCGGGTCGACGACGTACGTTTGGCGCAGACCCGTACCGTGCATCGACGACGGATACCGAGGTGGCAGCCAGGTGACACAGAACCTACGAATGCCGAGGAGTGCCGTCCCCTTCTGATGAACCAGCTCCGACTCGATCCCCTGACGGGGCGCTGGGTGGTGGTCAGCACCGACCGCGCCAACCGCCCACGGGCCTTCGCCCCGCGGATGGCCTCCATCCAGGCCGACACGTCCCGCCCCTGTCCGTTCTGCCCGGGCAACGAAGAGACGGCCTCGCCCACGCTCGAGACCCTCGGCCCGGACGGCAAGTGGCGGGTCCGGGTCGTCCCGAACCTCTATCCCGCCTTCGAAGGTGACGCACCCTTCGTGGTCACCAACCGGGGCCCGGTATTCACCCAGGCGACGGCCGGCGGCATCCACGAGGTGCTGATCCTCTCCCCCGACCACCAGAATTCGTGGTCGATGCTGAGCGACGACCAGACCGGCGCGGTCATGCGCGCCATCAGCGACCGCATCAGCGAGCACGCCGCCATCCCGGGGCTGCGCTACAGCCAGGCGATCGTGAATGCCGGGCGCGAGGCGGGTGCCTCGCTCGAGCACCCGCACGGACAGCTGCTCGGGATGTCCTTCGTCCCCCGCGA
>PMFY01000080.1:0-2816 GCA_003157945.1 Acidimicrobiaceae bacterium
AGCACGTCTGGAAGAAGTTCCGGGCCGACCGGTCCAGGCCGCTGTTCTACGACCAGCTGCAGCGGATCCGGAGGTCGGTGGCTGCCGGGGACCCGGAGTACCGGTGGGTGCTCAAGGACGTCGACCTCGAGGTCGAGCCGGGGGGCAGTCTGGCCCTGATCGGCATCAACGGCTCGGGCAAGACGACGCTGCTCAAGGTCCTGAGCAAGGTGACCTACCAGACCGCCGGCCGCGTCCAGGTCCAGGGCCGGATCGGCGCGCTGCTCAGCGTCACCGCCGGACTCCACCCGGACCTCACCGGTCGGGAGAACGTCTTCCTGTACGGCGCGGTGCTCGGCATGGGACGCGACACCGTCCGGAAGAAGTTCGACACCATCGTCGAGTTCGCCGACCTCACCGACTCGATCGACCGTCAGGTGAAGTTCTTCTCCCTCGGCATGCAGATGCGGTTGGGCTTCGCCATCGCCGCCTACCTCGAGCCCGACGTGCTGCTCGTGGATGAGGTCCTGGCGGTCGGGGACGCCAACTTCCAGCAGAAGTGCCTCCAGCGGATCGGCGAGATCGTCCGCTCCGGCACGACGCTGCTGTACGTGTCCCACGACCTGGCGTCCGTGGAGGCGTCGTGCGAGAAGGCGGTGTGGCTGTCCGACGCGGTGGTGCGGGCCGCCGGGCCGAGCAAGGACGTGGTCACCATGTACCGCACCGCGGTCGAGAAGAACGCGACCCTCCTGTCGAACAAGGAAGGGGTCGTCCAGGTGCTCAAGGCGGACATCCGGGCCGTCGACGGCGGCCAGCTGCGCTCGGAGTGCGAGACCGAGGTGTCGCTCACGTTGACGGCGCCGGAGCGGGCCGAGGCCAGCTACTACATCGGCATCTCGCAGGGCACGGCCTTCCCCATGTTCGTGGTGAACCACCAGGGACAGATGCCGGCGGGCGAGTTCGAGGTCCGCTGCAAGCTCGGCTACCTGCCCCTCCCCAAGGGTCACTACTCCCTCTGGGTCGCCATCACCGGCTTCCCCAAGGGCCTACGCGACCCGTACCTGCAGTGGCAGCCGCTCGTGTCCTTCGACACGTTCGGCCCCCAGCGGCGCAATCCGCCCGAAGGGGTGATGGTGCTGTCGCCGATCTACGTCGGTGCCCAGTGGCTGATCTCCTGACGGTCGCCGCCCGCGGACGACCTAGGGGAAGAACACCGACTGGGCGACCGAGCCGACCAGTCGACCCGACCGCATGCCGGCGGCCCGGGCCCACGCGGTGCGGCGGTTCCGCTCGAACAGCAGGGGCAGCGAGATCACCAGCCACGCCCACGACTTGGCGGCCCCCATCAGGTTGCGACGCGCGCCGACCGATCGGTAGCGACGGAAGAGCGCCGGCCCGGAGCGACCGTAGGAGAAGGCCTTCTTGAATATCTTGCCGAAGCCGGTGAGTTCCCGCTTGGCGACCACGGCGTCGGGTGCGTAGGCGAACTGGAACCCCTGGAGCTGCAACCGCCAACAGAGGTCGATGTCCTCACCCAGCAGCAGGTCCTCGTTGAAACCGCCAACGCCGTCGAAGACGGACCGTCGGACGGCGAGGTTCGCCCCGAGGCCGGCCGGGAGGAATCCGAGCTGGCGGATGGCTGCCGGGGCCGTCGCGGACTTGCGGGTCCCGTTGAGCGACCAGAAGTCGAAGGCGCCGGCCACGATGTCCGCGTGGCGCAGGGCCTCGGCGCATGCGGCGAGCCACCCCGCCCAGACGACGTCGTCGGCGTCGCAGAAGGCGATGAGGTCGCCACGTGCGGCCCGGACGCCCACGTTTCGTGCCGCCGGGGCCCCGGCGAGGGCCGAGGCGTCGACGACCCGGAAGCGCTCGTGGTCCTTGGCCCAACGGCGGGCCACGTCGCCGCTGCCGTCGCGGGAGCCGTTGTCGGCCACGATGACCTCCCACGGCTCAGGGCATTCCTGGTCGGCGAGGGCCCGTAGCTGTTCCTCGAGCCACGGCAGGCCGTTGCGAACGGGGAGTACGACGCTGATCATCATGCGGGCCGGTCCGGCTGTCGGGCTGAAGGAATCCATTTGCCGCGGTCGGGCACGCGTTCAGCCGACGATCGTGAATCTCGAATAGTGGACTCCCCGGGTCGCGCACACGCGCCTCATCCGAACGGCGCTGTTAGCCTAGTGCCGTGGGGCAGGCATGAGCGACCAGCGGAACTCCGCCGCCGGCCCCGCACCGACCGGTGACCCGCGGCTCGAGAGCGTGACGGCGGTCGTGCTGACCCATATGCGCCCGCATCTGGCGGGCAACGTCACCCGGGGGCTCATCGGGCGCGAACGGTTCGATCCGAACCAGGTCGTTGTCGTCGTCAACGGACCCGGTGGCCTCGACGACCCCGCCCTCGAGGACGCGGTGCGGATGGTCCGGCTGCCCCGCAACACCGGGCCGGCGGGAGGGTTCCGGGCCGGGATGGTGGAGGCGTTCGCCGACCCGGCGACGGACTGGGTCTACCTCTGTGAGGACGACATCGGACTGTTCTCCCTCCCCACGCCGCGCCTCGCCCAGCTGCTGGGACGCATGTCGGCCGCCGACGGCCCGGGCCCGCCGATCGGCGCCGTGGTGGCCTACGGCCGGCGCTTCGTCGGCCGGGGCGCGCACACGGTCAACGTCGTACCGCCCGCGGCGCCCGGTCCGGGCCTGACGCCGGTCGACGTCGCCTGCTGGGGTGCCACGCTGGTGTCGCGTCGGGTGTTCGACGCGGGGGTGCTGCCCGATCCCGAGTGGTTCTTCGGCCTCGAGGACTTCGACTTCTTCTGCCGCGTGCGGGAGGCGGGCTTCGGTGT
>PMFY01000080.1:2831-5799 GCA_003157945.1 Acidimicrobiaceae bacterium
CGGCACGGCAACCCGACCTGGTACGCGTGGCACCTCGCCTACTCGGCCCGTCACCTGCAGAAGGCGCCGGGCCGCGCCGCACGGGCCGCCATCCTGGACGGGCTGTGGGACGGCGCCCGCGGGCGGCTCGGGGAGAACCCCCGCTACGGCCGCCGTGCCGGGGAGTTCGGGTCGGCGCCCGATTCGGGGGACCCGGCGGCCAGGTGAGCGAAATTGGGCCACAGGCGGAGGTCGATGTCCGGCACCAGCCTCGCCAGTTCGGCGACGTCGTCCGAATAGAGGGAGACCAGGCGCCTCCGCACGGTGGGATCGAGTGTGGCGGGCGATTCGGTCGAGACGACCCGGGGCGCAGCCGGCTGGGTCGGCGCCCGGTGCTCCAGTTCCGAGTCGGCCAGGCCGAGGAACCGGAACGTGGCGCGCAGCTGACCGACGGGGTCGGCGTTGCACCGCTCGTACTGCAGGATCAGCAGCTGGCGCCGGTCGAAGTGCGCCAGCCAGTCGCTCAGCAGGCGGTGGTAGTACCCGCGCTGGATCGCATCGTTGACCGCGGCGGGCCCGGCCGCCTCGCCCATGCGCTTCCGGTGGGCCAGTCCCGACCGGAACCGCTCGACGGGATCGCGCAGGAGGAGCAGCAGGCGCACGTCGGGCGCGGCCCCCTTGAGGAGCAGCGGCGCCCACGGTAGCCCGAAGTAGTCCGGTGTCCACTCGCCGGCCATGGTGCCAGGCAGGCGGGGGAACCACCCGGCGTAGTCCTCGAGGTCGGACTGCTCGAACGCCTCGGCACCGAAGCGGTCGAAGTAGTGGCGCTCCTTGTGGATGTCCGCGCGCGCGTACAGGCGCGGGTGGGTCATCAGCAGGTCGTACCACCACGTGGTACCGCCCTTCTGGACGCCGATGCCGACGAAGTCGGGAGGCCCCACCGCCTCGCCGGGACCGAGGGCCGGTGGCGTGAAGTCGAATCCGGACTCCCACGGCGCGTAGCGACCGAGACCGTGGAGGACCTGGCGGCGGACGCCCGGCGGCAGCCTGGCGAACTGCTCTCTGGCATGCTCCCGCAGACGCGTGCTGTAGTCCGGGGGGGCCACCGCCGCACAATGCCACACGGGTGCAGGGGCCACAAGCCACAGCGGTACGTCGCGGGCGCCGGCGGCGTCACCCATTTGACGTCCTGTGCAGGTGCACCGATGATCTCCCCATGGACACCGGCGCCGGGTCTGGTCGATCGACGTCGTCGATGTCGTCCGCACCGACGCCTGCCGGGAGCTGACCGTGTGCGGGATCGCCGGACTGTTCGAGCCGCTGGGGGCGTCGGGCGCGGACCGGCTCGGCCGGGACGCCACCGCCATGGCCTCGACCCTGGCCCACCGCGGACCTGACGACGAGGGGCTCTGGGTCGATCCGACCGGTCGCGTCGCCTTCGGGCACCGACGGCTGGCCGTCGTGGACCTGGGCCCGCACGGCCATCAGCCCATGGAGTCGGCCGACGGCCGTTGGGTACTCAGCTACAACGGCGAGATCTACAACTTCCGCGTGCTGCGCGAGCGGCTCGCGGCCGCGGGCATGACCTTCCGGGGCAGCTCCGACACCGAGGTGGTCGTCGCCGCCGTGCAGTCCTGGGGCGTCAAGCGGACGCTCGATGCGATCGAAGGGATGTTCGCCATCGCCCTGTGGGACCGGCGCCGCGACGAGTTGCACCTCGTGCGGGACCGCTTCGGCGAGAAACCCCTGTACGCCGGTTGGGTGGCCGGACGCTTGGCGTTCGCCTCCGAACTCAAGGCGTTCCACGCCCTCCCCGGCTTCGCTCCGACACTGGACCGGAACGCGGTCACCGCCTTCCTGCGCCACAACTGCATCCCGGCGCCCCGGACCGTGTTCACCGACGTCGCCAAACTGCGTCCCGGGACCTGGGTGACCTACCCCGGGTCGGCACCGCCCGGCTCGTCGCCGGACGTCCGCACCTTCTGGTCCGCACCCGAGGCGATCGCCGAGGCGAAGTGTGCGCCCCTGACCGGTCCGGACGCGGTCCTGATCGACCGGCTGGAGGAGGTCCTGTCCGACGCGGTGGCGGCCCGCATGGTCGCCGACGTGCCCGTCGGGGCGTTCCTCTCCGGTGGGGTCGATTCGAGTGTGATCGTGGCGCTGATGCAGCGGGCCGGTGGGCGACCGGTCCACACGTTCTCGGTGGGCTTCGCCGACCGGGCGTTCGACGAGTCGCAGGACGCGGCGGCCGTGGCCGACCATCTGGGGACGGACCACACGTCACTGCAGGTCACCGACCGGGACGCCACCGAGGTCATTCCCCGGCTGGCCGACATCTGGGACGAGCCGTTCGCCGACGTGTCCCAGATCCCGGTGCTGCTCGTCAGCCGGCTCGCCCGCACCGAGGTGACGGTCTCGCTCTCGGGCGACGGCGGCGACGAGCTGTTCGCCGGCTACAACCGCCATGCCTGGCTCGACCGCCTGTGGCGGCGGGGTGCGGCGCTGCCGGACCCCGTGCGCCGGATGACGGGCGCCACCCTGCAGCGCCTGCCGCCCGGTCTGGTCGACGGTGCGGCCGGCGTGACGCGTGCGCTGCCCACCCGCATGCAGGTGCGCAATCCGTCCACCAAGGTGGCGAAGATCGGCCGGGTGCTGGCGTCGTCCGGCCCGGAGGAGGCGTACCGGTCCCTGATCTCGCACTGGGAAGGTGCCGACTCGATGGTGATCGGTGCCGACGGCCGCCCGCCTCCAGCCCCACCGGGCCTGGCGGCCACGGCGCCCCTTCCCGGGATCACCGAACAGATGCTGCTGTGGGACGTGACCGGCTACCTGCCGGACGACATCCTGACCAAGGTCAATCGGGCTGCCATGTCCGTGTCGTTGGAGACGCGGGTCCCATTCCTCGACCGGTCGGTGTTCGATCTCGCCTGGCGCCTTCCACTCGACGCGAAGCTCCGCGACGGGACGACCAAGTGGATCCTGCGCCAGG
>PMFY01000080.1:5812-6206 GCA_003157945.1 Acidimicrobiaceae bacterium
GGGCCTCCTCGACCCGGTACCGATCCGGCGTGCCTGGCAGCTCCACCTGTCCGGGCGCCAGGATCTGGCGTACGAGTTGTGGGACATCCTCATGCTCCAGGCGTGGATCGACCGGTGGGCTCCGGGCGGCCTGGACTGACCAGGGAGTTCACCGGCGAGGTGGGCATCATCGGCCCTCGTTCGGAGCCGATAGTGTGCTCCGGGTCAGTCGTCGGTCGAGTGAGGATGGGGCATGGGTGACGGGGGAGTTCGATCGGTTCCGCGCCAGATCCTGGAGCGCATGCGATGCCCACAGTGCGGGAATGCCGTCGTGGAGACCGAGTCCGGTGGGGTCGTCTGTTCCGGAGGGCACACGTTCGGTCGACGGGGGGCGGTGCTCGACTTCTCCAAGGAG
>PMFY01000315.1 GCA_003157945.1 Acidimicrobiaceae bacterium
ACTGGAAGGACCAGGTCACGAAATTCGAGGTGGCCAACCCGGGTCGGTCGACCGGCCGGGTCCGCCTCCTGCCCGACATCAGCTTCCGCCTGCGCGGGCTCGGCCAGACCGGCGAGGTGCCCGTCGTGAGCAGTGGCGACTTCTCACCGCTCGCCCTGCCGGGTTGGGAGGAGTCCACGGCGTGACCGTCACCCGGATCGACCAGGTGATCCCCACGCTGGCCAGCCGGGACGCCATCGGTGGACATGTGATGCAGCTCCGGGACCTGTTGCGGTCACGCGGCTACGCATCGGACGTGTTCTACGGCAACGCCAGCCCCGACCGCGTCGACGAGGGGTTCGCGATCACCCGCATCGGCGACCCGCCGAGCTCCGGGCGGGTACTGCTCTACCAGCTCTCCATCGGCAGCGGCGTGGCCGACGTCTTCCGCGACCGACCCGAGCGGAAGTTCGTGAACTACCACAACATCACACCGGCGGACCTGGTGGAGGACTGGATCCCCCAGGTCGGCGAAGAGGTGCGGTGGGGGAGGGCCCAGTTGCGGGAGCTGGCCCCGGTGACCGAGTTCGCCATCGCCGACTCNNGAGGACTTCACCGGCTCACCCGACCCGGCACTGAGTGCCCGGCTCGGGCGGCAGCGTCGGTCCGGAGGGACCGACCTGCTGTTCGTGGGCAAGGTCTCTCCCCACAAGGGCCAGCACGACCTCGTCAAGGCGCTGGCCGCCTACCGGCGGCTGTACGATCCCGAGGCCCGCCTCCACATCGTGGGCGGCGCCATCTCCGAGGAGTACCAGCGGGCCGTCGAGCGGTTCGCCGACGAGCTCGACCTGGCCGACGCCGTGGAATTCGCCGGATCGGTCACCCACGGGGAGCTGATGGCGTATTACGAACACTGCGACGTGTTCCTCTGCCTGTCCAACCACGAGGGGTTCTGTGTCCCGCTCCTCGAGTCGATGTACCACCGACTGCCCATCGTGTCCTACCAGTTCACGGCGGTCCCGGAGACCGTGGGCGGGGCCGGCCTGATCCTGCCCGACAAGGAGCCGGCGCGGGTCGCCGCGGCCGTGCACCGAGTGGTGACGGACGACCGTCTGCGGGCCGAACTGGCCATCGCCGCCGGTGAGCGCGTCGACTGGTTCGCCCTGCGGAGGGTCCAGGACGGGTTCGTCACCGCCCTGGAGTCCGCCTGCGCGGCATGACGCCACGGGTTCCTGGCGGGCCAGGGGGGCCACGCCGCGGGCCGGCATGAGGATCGCCTTCGTCGTGCCGAGGTACGGGCCCGCCATCATCGGCGGTGCCGAGACCGCCGCCCGGCTCCTCGCCGAGCACCTGGTCGTCCGCAAGGGATGGGACGTCGACGTCCTCACCACCTGCGCCGAGGACTTCGTCACCTGGGAGGACGTCTACCGCCCGGGGGAGGAGTGGATCGGGGGGGTGCGCGTGGTGCGGTTCCGGTCGGCGGCCGGACGCGAGCCCTCGTTCCACCCGTTGTCCGCCGCGCTCCTGGCCGACCCGACGGCGGTCTCCATCGAGGACGCAGAGCGATGGCTGGACCTCCAGGGACCGATCGCACCGGACCTGGCCGACGCCGCCGAGGCGTGGGACGGCGACGCCATGGTGTTCTACCCGTACCTCTACTGGCCGACGGTCCGGGTGATCGGCCGGGCGACCGTGCCGACGATCCTGCACCCGGCGGCCCACGACGAGCCGGCACTCCACCTGCCGATCTTCCCGGCGGTGTTCGACGCCGCGGACGCCCTCGTGTTCCAGACGGAGGCCGAGCGGCATCTGGTCGAGGCGTGCTTCCCCGTCGCCTCCCACCGCCAGCTCCTGCTCGGCCTGGGCGTCGACGACCCGGACGTGCCGGTGGACGGCGTGGTCACCTACGGTGCCGATTCCGGTGCCGACCTCGGGTCCGGTGCCGACGGTGACGTGGCTGCCGGGGGCGACGCGGCGGCCGGTCCCGGTTCCGGTGGGGCCACGGAGCCCGTGTCCGCGGGTGCACCGCACCCCGTCCCCGACGTACCGTTCCTCTGCTGTCTGGGACGCGTCGACGACCATAAGGGCACGAACCTCCTGGCCGCCTACTTCGCCCGCTACAAGGTGCGCCGTCCGGGACCCCTCCGCCTCGTGCTGGCCGGTCCGGTGGTGGAGGCGCCGCCACCCCACCCCGACATCGACGTGGTCGGCCCGGTGTCCGACGTCGACAAGTGGGCGCTGCTCTCGGGTGCCGCAGCCGTAGTGTCCCCGTCGCCCTGGGAGGCGTTCTCCCTGGTGGTGGCCGAGGCCTGGAGTGCCCGGACGCCGGTCCTGGTCAACGCCGGGTGCGCAGCCACCGTCGAGCACTGCCGACGCGCGGGCGGTGGCCTGCGCTTCGACGGATACGGCGAGTTCGAGGTGGCGGTGGACAGGCTCATCGGTGACCCGACGTTCGGCGAGGCGCTCGGCGCCCGGGGCCGCGCCTACGTGGACGCCCGGTTCCGATGGCCCCAGATCGTCGACCGGTATGCGGCCTTCGTGGAGTCCGTGGCGGCACGAGGCCGGCGGGCAACGGCCTGACGTCAGGTCGGGGACCGTCCGCCCCGCTGGTCCGGTGCGCCCCGCACCTCCGGTGCGCCCGGCCGGCCGGTGTGCCCGGATCGGCCGGCTCGGCCGG
>PMFY01000171.1 GCA_003157945.1 Acidimicrobiaceae bacterium
GTCGACCGCCAGCAACGCCTTCATCCAGGTCCCCGTGACCAACCAGGCCGGCGGCACCGTCACCATCGGCGCCGCCAGCACACCGTTCAACAACGGCACGGTCACCACCAACTCCGGAACACTGCAGGTGGTGGACGGGGGGCACCTCACCCTGTCCAGCGGCTCCACGCTGGTGAACACCGCAGTGGGGACGATCGGCGTGACCGTCAACGGTACGGCGGGCGGTATCTCGGGGCCCGGGACGACCCTGGCGTCGGGGAGCACGCTGTCGGTGACGACGGTCGGCTCGCCCTCGATCGGGACCGTGTTCACCCCCATCGGCGGCCCCGTGACGGGCACGTTCACCAACCTGTCGTTCGGACCGGCCGCCTACGCCGTGGCCTATCCGGCGGGAGCTGTCCAGCTGACGACCGAGGCGCCGTACACCTTCACCGCCGCGCCGTTGTCGGCCAAGGAGAACGTCTCGACCGGAACGGTGACCCTGGGGAACATCGGCAGTGCCAGTGACGGTACGGGCATCTACTCGGCCACCGTCAACTGGGGCGACGGATCCGGCACCGGACCCGCCACGGTCAACGTGATCGGCGCCACGGGCACCGTGACCGGGAGCCACACGTACACGACACCCGGCACCTACACCGTGACGTGCTCGCTGGCCAACACCGACGGCACGGTGATCACCACGTCGGAGAGCGTGACGGTGACCGGACCGGTGGTGACCGGCTTCTCCAAGGTGTCCGTGACCCACGGCAAGAAGCTGACCACCAAGGTGTCCGGCACCGGCCTCGATGCGAGCGCCGTCGTCACGACGTCGAATCCGGGGGTCACCGTGGTGTCCGTCAAGGCGAGCAAGGCCAGCAGGAGGCACCCGAACGTCACGCTCACGGTGAAGCTCGCGGTGGCCAAGACGGCGGCGCTCGGGCCCTTCAACGTCACCATCACGGAGACCGGCGGCACCACGACCGTCATCAACGCCATCACCATCCACTAGGCGCCCCGGGCCCGGGTGTCGGGTCTTGCTGCCCTAGGACGGGCGCGATCCGTCGGTCAAGATCGACCGTGTGGTGGGTGCCCCGGGCGTACGTCAGTGAGCGGTGACCGACGGCGGTGGGCGACGCTGACCGTACTCTGCGTGACGCTGCTGCTGATCAGCCTCGACAACACCATTCTCAACGTGGCGCTGCCGTCGGTGGTGCGTGCCCTCGGCGCCACGTCGTCGCAGCTGCAGTGGGTGGTCGACGCCTACGCCATCGTGTTCGCCGGTCTGCTGCTCACCCTGGGCGCCCTGGGTGACCGGGTGGGGCGGAAGTGGGTGTTCATGGGTGGCCTGGTCGTGTTCGCCGGGGGCTCCGCGCTGGCCGCCTGGTCGCCCACACCGGACCGCCTGACGGCGGCGCGCGCGGTGATGGGGGTGGGCGCCGCCGCCCTGATGCCGTGCACCCTGTCGATCCTCACCAACGTCTTCACGACGGAGCGGGACCGAGCCCGGGCCATCGGGATCTGGTCCGGCACGGCGGGTCTGGGGGTGGCCATCGGGCCGATCCTCGGAGGCTTCCTCCTCGTCCACTACTGGTGGGGATCGGTGTTCCTCATCAATGTCCCCATCGCCCTGGCGGGTTTCGTGGCGGCCGCGTTCCTCGTCCCCAACTCCCGGAACCCGCAGGCCCAGCGGGCCGACCCGGTGGGTGCGGTGCTGTCGATGATCGGGTTCGGCGCACTGCTGTGGGCGATCATCGAAGCCCCCAACCGGACCTGGACGTCGCCGGCGATCCTCGCCTCCTTCGTCGGTGCGGTGGCGGTCATCGGGGCGTTCGTGCTGTGGGAGCGGCACAGCGACCACCCCATGCTGCCCATGCACTTCTTCGCCGACCGCCGCTACTCCGCGGCGATCGCGTCACTGGCGCTCGTGCTCTTCGCCATGCTGGGACTCTTCTTCCTGGTGACCCAGTACCTCCAGTTCTGCCTGGGCTTCAGCCCCCTCAAAACCGGTCTCGGACTGGCGCCGATCGCGCTCGTACTGCTGGTGGCCGCCCCGTCGTCGGTGGCGCTGGCGCGTCGGTTCGGCACGAAGCCGGTCGTGGCCGGCGGGCTGACGCTGATCGCGGTGGGCCTCGGACTCCTGTCCCACACGACCGTCCACAGCACCTACCGCGACTGTGTTCCCTGGTTCGCCGTCATCGGCATGGGAGTGGGACTGACGATGGCCCCGTCGACGGAGTCGGTGATGGGCTCCCTGCCGAGGGACGACGCCGGCGTCGGATCGGCCACCAGTGACACCTCGATGCAGATCGGAGGCGCGCTGGGCGTCGGTGTGCTCGGTACCGTCCTGAACTTCCGGTACCAGGCCTACCTGGCCCCGCTCCTGGCCCACCACTCGCTGCCCGCGGCCGTCGAGCGACTGATCCTCGGATCGCTGGGCG
The DNA here is from genome assembly GCA_003157945.1 of Acidimicrobiaceae bacterium. Next base: position 2,421 of record PMFY01000171.1, read on the forward strand.
GCGCACTGGCGGTGGCCGGGCACGTCCCGGGCCCTCGGGGCACCGGTCTGGCCCTGGTGGCACGCCGGGGATTCGTGTCGGGCATGGACCGGGGATTCCTCGTGGCCGCGGCCGTCGTCGTGCTGGCCGGGCTCATCGTCCTCGTCGCCCTGCCGAACCGGGCGCGCCGGGTGGAACCGGCGCCAGGCGCGAACGGACCCGGGGAGACCTCCGGCCGCAGCACCTGACCTCGGACCGCCGCGGGCTGCTCCGGGTCCGGGTGGGGTCGACGCACTACTGTCCGGGCGTGCCCCTATCCCCGGAGGCGGGACGAGTCCTCGGGTGCCTGGTGGAGAAGCAGCTCACCACGCCCCAGCAGTACCCGCTCACCCTGAACGCGCTGACCACGGCCGCCAACCAGGCCACCAACCGCGAGCCCGTCGTCGAACTCGGTGAGGACGAGGTGCTGGCCGCCGTCGACGAACTCCGGGCCGACCACCTGGTGCGGGTGGTCCTGCCGTCCCACGGCCGCTCGGTCAAGCGCTACCGCCACGTGCTCGACGAGGTCCACGGACTCGATGCGGCCCGGTCCGGCCTGCTGGCGGCACTCCTGTTGCGCGGACCACAGACCGTGGGCGAGCTGCGGGCGAGGACGGAGCGCATGGTCGACCTGCCCTCGGTCGCCGACGTCCAGGCGGAGCTGGACGTGCTGGCCGCGCATCCCGACGGCCTGGTCCGCCTGCTGTCCCGCAGACCCGGCCAGAAGGAGGACCGCTGGCAACAGATCGTCGCCGCACCGTGGACGGGCGGCCCCGGGGGAGCGGACGGGGCCGGTGCCGTGGACGGGGCCGGGTCCATCGTCGGCGGCGACGTGTCGCGGCCGGAGGCGGGCGGCAGCGCGGGCGGCGTGCCCGCCGGTGTCGGCGACCAGGGTGCCCGTGGGGGGGACGGTCCCGGTGCTCCGGTCGGTCCGGCTCCCACACCCCCGTCGGACGGGTCGGATGGACTCCGGGACCTCCGGGAGGAGGTGGCGCTCCTGCGCGAGGCGGTGTCCACCCTCCGCCGGGACCTCGACGACCTCAGGACGGGGCTCGGGGGCTGAGCGGCGGAGCCGTCAGGACCTCGGCTCCACCGGGCTGGGACGGCGATCCCGTCGCCCCGGACGACTCCCGACCGGAGGGGGGGGTGGCCCGGTCGGTAATCTGGGTTTACCCATAGGATAACTAGGAATATGATGGCGGCATGGGCCACCACGCCGAGGTCGTGACCGTCGTGGGCGGTGGGGCCTCCGGGGCCCTCGTCGCCCACCAGCTCCTCCGCCAGGCGACGACGCCGATCCGGGTCATCGTGATCGAGCCGAGGGCCGACATCGGGCGGGGCATCGCCTACGGCACCCCGAACCCGTTGCACCTCCTGAACGTCCGTGCCGGCTGCATGGGCGCCGACCCCGACACCCCCGGGGACTTCGGGGACTGGGCGCGGCAGAACGCCGTCGGCGACGACCAGGACTTCGTGCCGCGCGCACGCTACGGCGACTACCTCCGCTCACTCCTCGGGCCCGTGGAGCACGTCCGGGCGGAGGCGGTCGACATCGTGTCCACCGCACGCGGGGCCGACGTCGTCCTGACCAATGGTTCCATCGTGCACGGCCATCGGGTGGTCCTGGCCCCGGGGCCGTCACCCCAGCAGTGGCCCGCCTCCCTCCGGGCGAACGGCCGACGGTGGATCAGCGACCCGTGGGCCCCCGGCGCGCTGACCGGACTCCGGCCGGACGTGCCCGTCCTCCTCGTCGGGACGGGGCTGACCGCGGTGGACGTCGCCCTCAGCCTCGACGCCGCCGGACACCAGGAGATCCTCGCCGTGTCACGGCACGGCCTGCTCCCCCTCGCCCACGTCGACCGTCGCCCGCCGGTGCCGACCCTCGAGCCTCCGGGCGATGCCACGCCGCGCCGGCTCCTGGCGTGGGCCCGGGACGCCGCCGTCCGCATGGACGAAGCCCTGACCCAGGCCGGCGACGTCGAGCCGCCCTTCCCGACGGTGGAGGGCCTGGCCCTCCAGGGGGCGACCCGCGTCGAGCAGGCCATGCGCAAGGCGTGGCTCGGCTCGGTGGCCGTGGTCGGCGCCGACGGTCTGCCCGCGTCGATCGACGCCGGAGCCGTGCTCCGTCCGTTCACCACCCTGAAGCTGGCCATCCGGCTCCCCCCGACCTGCGACGCGGACGTGGCCGGCGCGGCCATCGCCCTCGCCTTCACCACCGATCCACCCCACGGCGCCGAGGTGACCTGGGACGCCGAGTTGGCGGCGGGTGGGTGGGCGGCCCCGGCCTTCGCCCCGTGGCTGTCCGCCGCCCTCGACCGCGCCTCCGAGGCGGCGTTCGGCCGACCGGCGGCCACGGTCGGGGAGGGGGGCACCATCCCCTTCGCCGGCTGGCTGGCCGAGCGGTTCCCCG
>PMFY01000002.1 GCA_003157945.1 Acidimicrobiaceae bacterium
GCGGCGGAGTGCCGGGAATCGAACCGCAAAGTCCCTTCGCAGCAGCCGATGGACCAGACGAACATCCGGCAGCGCCGACTCCCAATGCTCCGACTAGGACCGCTGCAACCAACACCTTTTTATGCAATCCGCCGCTGCTCACGGTTCGTATCGTGGCACATTTCAAAAATGTCCGTATAGCAGGATGATAGAAACGTCCTAGTCACGTCGATCCGGGAACTACAGCGGCAGCCGCCTTTGCTTCTGGGTCCTGTCGCCAAAGTGCCGGTCGGTCGTCGGGGTCGATAACCGACCACCATCCGGCGTTCAGGGGCAGGGGTCAGACTCGCCGAGTGCATGTGTACGCGCCGTAGGCAGACCTGACGAATGACCGATCGAACACATCCAACCCCACATTGTCCAGCATCTGTTCGAAGAGCCAGCTGAACGTGCTGAACTCGCCTCGCACGTGTGCGGCCAGCTCGTCGGCGGTGAATCCAACCGCTGGGTCCCTGACGGCCCCGTCCATCCAGGCATCGATGCGCTTGTCCGTCTCCGTCGGATCGAAATCGAAGATCAAGTCTCGAATCCGGGCGATCCCACCGGGCGTGAGCATCGACGACATCCCTTGCAGCGCCACGACCTTCCAGAAGTCCGGAAGCTGACGGAGAGCATTGCGGGTGAAGATCACGTCCGCGGCATCACCATGGTGTTCGTAGCTGAGGAATCCCGCCTGGACGACTCGGACGTTCGTGATCCCATCGTCGTGCGCTTTCCGATGGAGGAAGTCAACCATCGGAGTGGACACATCAACGGCGATGACCTCACGGCAGTGCGGCGACACAGCAAAGGCGAAGGTTCCTGTTCCGGCGCCAAGATCGACCACGATCGAGTGCTCGTCCATGCCGGAATCGAGCAGGCGCCTGATGTCCTCGGTTGGGTCGAACTGCGCCTTCCGGTCGTAGGCGGCGACGTAGTCACCATCGAGATGTTCAGCGCCTGCGCACTGCTGCTCGTCTGGATACCAGTAACTCATTCACCCGATTATCCCAGCGCCGGGCTCGCCGAGTGTGCGCCCACCGTCCGGTGATCGGGGACACGGTGGTACCAAGCCAGCTTGTCTAGTCCAAGCCTTCGCTGTTCATGAACGCCTTCACGCTTTGCATCGTGTCCATAAACTGTGCCGGAAAGATAATTGTACTGTTGTGTTCACTTGCCACGTCCGCCAATACCTGAAGATTCCGAAGCTGAAGCGCAATGGGATGCTGAGCGATGATGTCTGCTGCTTCGCCTAATTTTGCTGCTGACAGTTGCTCCCCCTCCGCGGCAATGATTTTGGCACGCTTCTCACGTTCTGCCTCAGCTTGTTTTGCCATGGCTCGTTGCAGCGTCTCAGGTAGCTCGATGTTCTTTGCCTCGACGGTGCTGATGTAAACCCCCCATTCCTCAGTGATTGTCGCCAGGATTTCCTTGATCTTTTCGTTGATGACTCCGGTTTCACTGAGTACATCATCCAACCTACTCTGACCGATAACATTCCGAACGGTGGTCTGTGCTATCTGATAGGTAGCGTCGTGTTTCGCTTCAATCTCGACGATAGACTTCACCGGATCGGTAATTCGATAGTAGGCGACCGCGGCGACGTCAATCGAAACATTGTCGAGAGTGATGATTTTTTGGCTGTCGACGGGAAGCGTCACGATTCGTGTGCTGACCTTTCGGAGATTGTCACAGAATGGGACCGTGAATCGCAGCCCCGGCTCCTTGATTTCGGGTCGGACTCGGCCAAGGCGAAAGACAACTCCACGTTCCCATTGCTTGATGACATTGATGCCGAAGATGCTCAACGTTGTTCATCCCTTCTCAATTGACCTGCAATGACGAGGGTCCATCCTTGGCCAGCCGACCGGCATATGACAAGGCATTGCTGGCAATGGGTGTTGCGTCGACAAGAGTTGGTCGGCACTCACTGATGCTTCACCCTGGGATAGCCGGTCCGGACGATCTCATGTCCCCGATGTGCCGAATTGTGACGCAGTCCCGCCGTTTAGTGACGCTTCTTCCGTGTAATCGCGTTATTGGGATGGCTCCGGGCTCCGGTGCCCGAAATGACCCCGAGGTGGGACCAAAACCCGACGATGACACAGCGACCACTCACCTCACGGCACCACTGTCGGTGTTGAGGCGAACGGACCCGTCGATGGTGCCAGAGGGACCGGAAGGAGTACCAACGGGGCACCTCGAGCACCGACATTGGCGGCCGGGGCCGGCACGGTCTCGAACGGTGCCGGACAGGGCCACCCAACTGATGGAGCATCGGGGAGGCGTCCAGGCGTCGCTCCATCCGAGCCCGGGCGACATCCAGAAGTAGGTGCCGTTGAGTCACCCGCAGGTTACGTGGGTGTCGGATTGAGGAGCTATCTCGATGGGGGTCGAGGCGATGATGACCGGACCGACGGATCGAGTCCTTGACGAGGGGGAGAAACCGCTCACAGCCCCTGTTGCGCATCACGGGCGAGTGGGCAATCCGCCGAGGCAGTGCGCCAGAGGCCGGCAGTCTCGACCCAGCCGGTCCCGGGGCTCCAATGGGTATCCGAACCGCTGCTTCCCAGGAACCGGAGTTCAGTCCGGGACGCGTGAATCGGGCACCGGAGCCACATTGGAAGATATGAACCAGAGTTGCAGACAGGGGCGGTCAGGCGCGCGGGGCTTACGCGGGGAACGGAATCGGCGACGCCAGGCGCAGGAACTCATGTCCTACGCCTGGCCCTCACGTTCGTGGTCGGGCTGCCGGGATTCGAACCCGGGACCTCTTGACCCCCAGTCAAGCGCGCTAACCAAGCTGCGCCACAGCCCGTACCTGGTCAGGGGCACATTCTGCGAATGATGCTCCGTTCCGTCGTGGTCAGTTGCCGAGGCTCGACATCGAGCACCCGCAGTGACCCTGGCAGAGACTAGTCGCCGGACAGCCGGTCACTGAATCGCTCGGCTCGCGGCTCCCGGCTCCACCGCACCCGCGCCCCGACCGTGACCGGTGGGAAGCTGCACCGGATGCAGGTGATCGAGCTCGTCTTCGGTATCGGGTGGGTGGCGTTCTGGATCTACTGGCTGGTGGCGGCGTTTTGGATGAAACGGGGCCGGATCGCGTGGTCGCGCGAGCTCCGCGTACGGGTGCTCCTCGCGGTGGCGGTACTCCTCCTGCTCCGGATCGGGTTCTTCCGGCACCACGGACCCACTGCTGATCCCTGGTTGGTCGGACTCGGACTCGTCCTCTTCGTGCTCGGGTTGGGACTCGCTGTCTGGGCCCGGGTCCACATCGGGCGCAACTGGGGCACGCCGATGTCCCAGAAGGACGAACCGGAGCTCGTCACCAGCGGCCCCTATCGGCTCGTCCGCCATCCGATCTACTCCGGGATCCTCCTGGCCTCCGTCGGCACCGCATTGGCACTGAGCTGGGTGTGGCTGGTCGTCGTCGCCCTGGCCGGGGGCTACTTCGTCTACGCCGCCACCGTGGAGGAGCGCTACCTGACCGAGCAGTTCCCCGACACGTATCCGGTCTACCGGCGCACGACCAAGATGCTGGTGCCGTTCGTCTTCTGAACCGTGCGTCACGGATCCTCCCAGCGCCCGACGGGGCAGCCGTGGCGTACTGTCGTGCCCATGCTCAGAGGCAGGTCCAGACGGGCGGAGGCGGCGGCTGCGAGTTGGGATGAGGAGCACCAGGAATTGACCGCCGTCCTCGAGGCCGCCCGTGCGGGGCACGGCTACCCGTGCACGCACATCGTGGCCAAGAAGGACGAGTCCGAGGTCGCCTTCGTGTCCGGTGCCGGACTGATCGAGATGCGGGCAGGAGCGGGCCATTACACCGGCCATTCCCAGGGGGTCTCCATACCGATCGGAAGCCTCGGCGGCCGCAGCATCCGCTATCGGGTGGGTGCCCAGAAGGCGCACTTCGTCGCCGGCACGCCCGAGGAGAAGGTCGTCGACCAGGGACAACTGGTCATCACCAGCCAACGGATCGTGTTCCTGGGTACGTCCCGGACCTCGGAGTGCGCGTTCGGGAAGCTGTTGAGCATCCAGCAGGCTCCGGGACGGATCACCGTGTCGGTCTCCAACCGCCAGAAGCCCACGGTGGTGCAGTACGGCACCAAGCTCGACGGGTGGATCGAGATGCGACTCGGGCTGGCACTCGCCATCTACCGAGGAGAGGCTGCGCAGTTCGCGGACGTGATGGAAGCGACCCTCCGGGACCTGGAGGCCGAGAAGCCCGGCATCACCGTTCCCGCACCACTCCCGGTGGCGTCCGACCCTCCGGCACGTCCCGTGACCGGCG
>PMFY01000237.1:0-2038 GCA_003157945.1 Acidimicrobiaceae bacterium
GAGAAGGGCAAGAAGACCGAGGAGGAGCGCGACCAGGCGCTCGGCCGGGTCACCGGCAGCTCCGACCTCGACGCCCTGCACGCCTGCGACCTGGTCATCGAGTCCGTCGTCGAGGACCTGGACGTGAAGAAGCAGCTGTTCGGCGACCTCGACCGCATCACCGACGACCACGCCATCCTGGCCACCAACACCTCGACGCTGCCCGTCATCGAGATGGCCATGCAGACCGGGCGGCCGGACAAGGTCTGCGGCATCCACTTCTTCAACCCGGCACCGGTCATGTCGCTGGTCGAGGTCGTCCGGCCCCTGACGGCGTCGGACGAGACCATCGCCGACGCCCGCGCTTTCGCCGAGTCCTGCGGCAAGACGCCCGTCGAGGTGAAGGACCAGGCGGGGTTCATCGTCAACGCGCTCCTCTTCCCCTACCTGAACAACGCCATCCGGCTCCACGAGCAGGGTGTGGCCTCGATCGAGGACATCGACGCGGCCATGAAGGGCGGCTGCGGCTTTCCCATGGGGCCGTTCGCGCTGCTGGACCTGGTGGGCCTCGACACGTCATTGGCCATCCTCGACGCCCTCTACGAGGAGTTCCGGGACCCGAACTACGCCGCCGTGCCGCTGCTGCGCCGCATGGTCACGGCCGAGCAGCTGGGCCGCAAGTCCGGCAAGGGCTTCCTCGACTACCGGAAGTAGTCCCGGCCGCCGCCCAGGGGCCCCCTTGACGGGGAAAGTCGGTAAGTTCATACTTACCGTTAGTGAGCACTGACGGACTTGCCCTCGACGCCCTCGGCGATCCCACCCGGCGTGCCATCTGCGAGCGGCTGTCGCGGCACCCGGCGGCCGTGGGCGAGCTGGCCGAGGACCTGCCGGTCAGCCGTCCGGCCGTGTCCCAGCACCTGAAGGTCCTGAAGGACGCCGGGCTGGTGACCGACACGCGCCACGGCAACCGCCGCATCTACCAGCTCCATCCGGAGGGGGTCGCGGCGTTGCGGGACTACCTGGACCGGTTCTGGGGCACCGCACTGTCGAGGTTCGCCGAAGCCAGCCGCCCCCGAGAGGAGCCCCACGATGCCTGAGCAGACCAGTCCACCCGTCCGCGAGGCGGTCGTGGTCGACGTCCCCGTCGAACGCGCCTTCGAGGTCTTCACCGGCGACATGGCGGGGTGGTGGCCGCCGGAGCACCACATCCTGGACGGCGAGCTGGCCGAGATGGTCCTCGAGCCCCACGCCGGGGGGAGGATCTACGACCGGGCCACGGACGGCTCGGAGTGCCAGTGGGCCCGCGTACTCACCTGGGACCCGCCCCACCGTCTGGTGTTCTCGTGGGACATCACCCTGCAGTGGACCGTCGAGACCGACCCCGGGCGCGCCAGCGAGGTCGAGGTGCGCTTCGTCCCCGAGGGTCCGGGCCGCACGCGGGTCGAGCTGGAGCACCGCCACATCCACCGCCACGGTGACGGCTGGGAGGGCATGCACGCCGGCGTGGGCTCCTCCGACGGATGGGCCTCGGGCCTCGCCCGGTTCGCCGCGTACGCCGGCTCCGTCCGGAACGGATCCTGATGCCGGCCTTCCTCTTCCGGCTGGTCCCGCCCCGGCCCGACTTCCCGCTCACCATGGACGACGAGGAGCGGTCCGTCATGGTGGACCACGTGGCGTACTGGACGAGGCTCACCGAACAGGGCCGCGTGGCCGCCTTCGGGCCGGTCGTGGACCCGGCGGGCGCCTACGGCATCGGCATCATCGTGGCCGACGACCTGTCCGGCGCGGAGCGCCTGCGCGACGACGACCCGGCGATCCACTCGTCACACGGGTTCCGGACCGAGATCCTGCCCATGGCCGCGCTCGTCACCCCGGCAGGACCGATCGACGTCGACTGAGGCCGCGGGGCGGCAGGGCTGGTCCGCGCCGCGGGTTCCGGCGACAATAGGGGGATGAGCGACACCGGACAGCACGACCGCGCCACCGCACCCACCCGGGACAAGCCGTGGGTCATGCGCACCTACTCGGGCCATTCGACGGCCAAGGCCTCCAACGAGCT
>PMFY01000237.1:2059-2360 GCA_003157945.1 Acidimicrobiaceae bacterium
GAGTCGATGAACACGTCGATGACCATCAACGCCACCGCGGCGTGGCTGCTCGGGCTGTACATCGCCAACGCCGAGGACCGGGGCGTCGACCCCCGGGTCCTGTCGGGCACGACCCAGAACGACATCGTGAAGGAGTACCTGTCGCGGGGCACCTTCATCTTTCCGCCGCTGCCGAGCCGGCGGCTCACCGTGGACACCATCGTCCACACCGTGCGCAACGTCCCGAAGTGGAACCCCATCAACGTCTGCAGCTACCACCTGCAGGAGGCGGGGGCCACGCCGCACCAGGAGGTCGCCTACG
>PMFY01000237.1:2407-5210 GCA_003157945.1 Acidimicrobiaceae bacterium
GGGTGTGCGCCGAGCGGTACGGCGTGTCCGATCCCAAGCTGCGGCGTATGCGCTACGGCGTCCAGGTCAATTCGCTCGGCCTCACCGAGGCCCAGCCCGAGAACAACATCCAGCGCATCGTGCTCGAGTCGCTGGGCGTCACCCTGTCCAAGCGCGCCCGGGCCCGGGCCCTGCAGCTGCCGGCCTGGAACGAGGCGCTCGGACTCCCCCGACCGTGGGACCAGCAGTGGTCGCTGCGGATCCAGCAGGTCCTGGCCTTCGAGTCCGACCTCCTCGAGTACGGCGACATCTTCGACGGCTCCGTCGTCATCGAGGCCAAGACCGCCGAGGTGGCCGAGGCGTCGTGGACCGAGCTCCAGGACGTGCTGGCCCTGGGCGGCGCGTTCGAGGCCATCGACGAGTTGAAGGCACGCCTCGTCGGGAGCCAGTCCGAGCGGGTCCGCCGCATCGAGACGGGTGAGCTCCAGGTCGTGGGCGTCAACTGCTTCCAGGAGACGGCGGACTCCCCGCTGGCCAACGCCGGCGACGGGGGCGGGTCGATCATGCGGGTCGACCCCGCGGTCGAGGCGCAGCTGCGGGTCGACGTGGCGGCCTGGCGGGCCGCCCGCGACGGCGGCGCCGTCCGACGGGCACTCGACGACCTGCGTCGGGCGGCCGAGGGCCCGGACAACGTGATGCCGGCGACCATCGCCCTGGCGCACGCCGGCGGCACCACCGGCGAGTGGGCGGGCGCGCTGCGCGAGGTGTTCGGCGAGTACCGGGCGCCGACGGGCGTCGGCGGCGGTGTCGGCCACCGGGGAGCGGAGTTCCAGGGGGTGCTGGCCCGGTCGAAGGCGGTGGCCGACCGGTCGGGCGGGCCGCCGCGCCTGCTGGTGGCCAAGCCCGGCCTCGACGGACACTCCAACGGCGCCGAGCAGATCGCCGTGGCCGCCCGCGATGCCGGGTTCGAGGTCGTCTACCAGGGGATCCGACTGTCACCCGCCGAGATCGCCGCGGCCGCCCGGGACGAGGACGTCGACGTGGTCGGCATCTCCATCCTGTCCGGCAGCCACCTCGAGCTCGTGCCCGAAGTGGTCGACCGGCTGCGGGCGGCGGGCGTGGACGCGCCCGTCGTGGTCGGGGGCATCATCCCGCCGGAGGACGAAGCCGTGCTCCTGGGCAAGGGCGTCGCCCGGGTCTACACGCCGAAGGACTTCGAGATCGGCCAGATGATGGACGACATGCTCGACCTCGTCGAGCAGCACCGCGCCGCGTCGGTGGCCTGACCGCGGCACTGCAGACGTCCACCAGCGGGCGAGGGGTCGGTTGCTAGGGTCACCGCCGTGTCCCCACGAGACCCCCGAGCCGCCCGCCGATCCTCGGGCATCCTGTCCGGCCCGATCGACGCGACGCCCGCCGACCGCCTCGCTCCCGTCTTCCCCCAGGTGCCGGCGGCCGTCGGCATGGCGGTCGTGCACCGGGCCAGTGGGTTCAGCGGGGCCCTGGTGCGCATCGAGGGCGGGGGGGTCGAGCTGCGCGGCCGCACCGGCCAGGAGCGCGTCTTCCGCCTGACCCCCGGGGCGTTCAGCGTCGACGGCCGGGCGGTCACGCTGGTGCGGGGGCCGCAGGCCGCGCCGACCGGCTCCCCGTCGGTCACGGCCTCCGGGTCCGTGGCGGTGGCCGGGGCCGCGGCACGGGTGGCCCGGGCCGGACGGCTGTGGGTCGAGGGCGTCCACGACGCCGAATTGGTCGAGAAGGTGTGGGGCGACGACCTGCGGATCGAGGGGGTCGTGGTCGAGCGCCTCGACGGGATCGACCACCTGGCACGGGCCGTCACCGACTTCCGGCCGGGCCCCGCCCGCCGGCTCGGCGTGCTGGTCGACCATCTGGTGGCCGGCAGCAAGGAGTCGCGACTGGCCGACGCGGTCCGCCACCCGGACGTCCTCGTGACCGGGACGCCGTTCGTCGACGTGTGGCAGGCCGTCCGGCCGTCGGTGCTCGGCATCGGGGCGTGGCCCCGGATCCCCCGGGACGTGGAGTGGAAGGTCGGCGTCTGTGCCGAGCTCGGGCTCGGCGACCCGCCCGCCGCGTGGCGACGGATCCTGGCGTCGGTCTCGACCTACGCCGACCTCGAGCCCGCGCTGGTCGGCTCGGTCGAACGGCTCATCGACTTCGTCACCTCCACCGACTGACCGGGGACGGGGTGGGTGCACCACTCCTTGCCCTGGGGGACAACCAGGGACCAACGGCGGCCCGGTAAAGGTCTTTGTCCCCTAGGTGGACATTTCCCCTATCCCTACAGTCGCAAGTGGGTTCCTCGAAATGCGAGGGCGGAGTACGCAGAGGTGACGACATATGAAGCGCAAGACATTCGATGCCATTCTCACGCTGGTCGGGTTGGGGATCACCGTCTTCCTCATCGTGGCCGGAGGGCTCGGGATGTGGGCCTACAGCTTCGCCAACTCCAATGTGCACAACCAGTTGGCCCAGCAGCAGATCACCTTCCCGCCGGCGGCCGCGTTCCAGAACGCCAAGGTCGGCACCGAGATCACGCCGAGCATGATCCCGGTCATCTCGCAGTACGCGGGTCAGGATCTGACCACCGGCAAGCAGGCCGAGGCCTACGCCGACCACTTCATCGCCGTGCACCTTCAGGAGATCGGCGGCGGCAAGTCGTACGCCCAGCTCTCCGCCGAGGCCATGGCGCTGCCCAAGGGATCGCCGGAGTACACGGCGGCCGAGGCCAAGGTCCAGACGGTCTTCCAGGGCACCACGCTCCGGGGCCTGCTGCTCGAGGCCTATGCCTTCTGGCAGATGGGCCAGA
>PMFY01000008.1 GCA_003157945.1 Acidimicrobiaceae bacterium
CAGTCGGCCGTGGTCGACGGCTGGATCCCCGGTCGCCTCATCCACCCCGATCCTCCGGAGGAGATCATGGTCCCCGTAGCCACCCAGGCCGTCACCTACAAGCCCGGTCAGACCGACGTGTTCCAGGTCAACTACGGGGTCGTCTGGCACAAGTGGCTCCAAGCCGTCGGGTGGGGGAACGAGCAGCTGTCCGGGCCCTTCTCCGTCATCCCCATCACCAAGGGGGTCAAGTTCCCCGACCAGGCGTGCCAGGTGGCGATCCTCGGGACCCAGTGCGTGGTCACCGCCGTGGACGAGGCGGGGAGGATCTGGCTGTTCGTGCAGGACGCGAAGTCTGACGGGTGGGGGATCTCCCAGGCCCCTTGATTCAGTCATGACACCCTGCTACAGTGACGGAGCCGGCGAGACACTGGGAGGCACCGATGGGCAGAGTCAAGAATCAGATCCTCGACGACCATTTCGACGGACTGCACTGTGAGCGGCCCGAGCTTCTCTGTGGCATGTGCCACCTGACCGCACTGTCCGACAAGTTCTCCGGGGGTCGGCGCGAGTCCGTTGCGTCTATCCCAGTGGGCGCAGGGCCTATCCCTCCGGATGCGGTCCCCACCCCGCCGGCCCCCGGGAGTCCTGCCACCAGCCTCGAGGCCCAGTCCATCGCCACCACGATCCTGTGGCTCCGCCGCCGGCACGAGATTACGGCGGCCACGATGCTGACCGAGTTGGTGAACGCCTACGACCCGGCCATCGAGCCGACGATTGCCATGGGGTGGCTCTATGAGTGCTGAAACCATCCGACTCGACCGAGATACAGTCATCCGTGTGGAGGACGGATCTGCCACCGTTCGACACGGTGACGCCGAAGTCCGGTTCACCGGGTCGCTGAGCAACATCGAAGTTCTGGCGGAGCGGTTGTTGCACGGCGCCCAGGCGGTCCGACTCCGGCAAGAGTCGTCGGGACCGCCCTACTCACCCCCTACACGCGGATACGTCTGGACTGGCGACTGATGACCGATGACATCGAAGTAGAGGTCGTGGAGACCCTGGTCCCCGTCGACCCGGCTCTCATCCACGCCGCCCCGACCGACCAGGTCCTGGCCGTCCAGACCGCCTACCACGCCCTCTGCGATGCCCTCCTCGAGCAGTCGGACTACCAGACCATCGGAGACAAGCAGTTCCGCAAGAAGTCCGGATGGCGCAAGCTGGCCGTAGCGTTCAACGTGTCTACCGAGCTCCTCAGTGAGACCGAGATCCGAGGACACCGGAATCGGATCGAGGAGGTCAAGTGCATCGTCCGAGCCCACGCTCCGAACGGCCGCTACCAGGACGGCGTCGGGGTGTGCTCCATCTACGAGCGGTGCTGTGACCCGGCCAGTTGTCGGCTCAAGGAGTTTTGGCCCGATACCGGCAAGCCCACCGGCCACGTCCACTGTGGGGAGACCTGCAACGGTCGCCACCACTTCTCCAACGCCGCCCACGACATCCCCTCCACGGCCATGACCCGGGCCACCAACCGGGCCCAGGCGGATCTGTTCGGCATGGGGGAAGTGTCGGCCGAGGAGATCGTGGACAACGGCAACTGGACGCCGGGCGAGACTGCCGGAGGGGCTCCCGACCGTCCCTCTCGGCAGTCTCGCCGGGTCGCCGGTACGCCGGAAGGTCCCAAGATGGCCGTGCCGGCCCAGTTGGCACGGATCGAACAACTGGTGGCCGATCTCGCACCGCTGACGGTCGACGAGCTCCCCATCGCTCCGGCCGCCTTGACGTTCGGGCAGGCCCGACACTTGATCGACACACTGGAAGCAAGAAAGGCAGAGAAGAATGGCAACGACTGACACTCCCGACGAGGCCACGCCGGCCGCGACCGTCACGTCCCTCCCCACCCCGAAGCCCGAAAAGACCCGGTGGAGCGGTCAACTCCCGACCAAGTGGACGGAGTGGCTCGAGACCACGGCGGACGCCCGCATGTGCAGCGAGGCCCTCCTCGTGGCCAAGGGGCTCGAGCTCCTCGAGGGTCACCTGCCTCCGCTGCCGTGACCACGGTCAAGGCCGTCACCTGCAACGGGTGTGGCAACATCGCCACGGCACCGGGCAAGATCTACCCTCATGGCTGGCTCCGCCTCACCGTCACGGGCAGAAAGCGCGGTGCCGACCGGGTCGTCGGGATCGCCACCGTCGACATCTGCGGCCCACGATGCGCCGACAAGGCCCTCGATGAACCGTTTGCCAACCTGGGTGAACCCTATGCGTGAGGTCGACCGGGCCATCGACGAGTCGTGCGTTCCCGAGTTCACCGATGGTGACGGTGTCCAGCACATCGTCTACGGCTGGATGGGTCTCTACCGAGGCCCGGCCGTCACCCATCCTGGCCGAGTGGTGGTTGAGCGGTCCCCGTCCTGGCAGGAGACCGTGAGCCCGCAGTACCTCCGGCTGGTGAGGCGAAAGCCATGACCTGCCACATCTGCAAACGCAAGCGACCCTTCTCCATGCCCGCGGGCTACGAGGACGGGTGGAAGTTGGTAGAGCGGCTGACCAAGTGGGTCTGCCCCGATCATTTGGAGGGG
>PMFY01000152.1 GCA_003157945.1 Acidimicrobiaceae bacterium
TGGACGCCGGTGATGCCCATCGCTCAGTTGATCTTCACGAGGTCGACGACGAAGATCAACGTGTCGTTGGCGGCGATCCCCGATCCCGGCGACTGTGCGCCGTAGGCCAGGTTCGGCGGGATGATGAGCTCCCGTCGACCACCGACCTGCATCCCGACCACGCCCTCGTCCCACCCGGGGATGACGGTCCCCTTGCCCAGGACGAACTGGAACGGCTGGCCGCGGCTCCACGACGAGNNCGGTGCCGATCGTGCCGGCCGCGGACGGGTCCGACACGGTGGCGTAGGTCGACGGCGTCGTCGAGCCGCCGGTGGTGGCGGTCGAGCCGCCGGTGGTGGCGGGGGTGGCGGTGGTGGCGGTGGACGCCGCCGTCGTGGTGGTCGAGCTCGACGACGAACTCCCGCAGGCGGCCAGTCCCAGGCTGGAGGCGGCCAGGGCCACGAAGGTCCAGGTACGGAGGCGGGTCATGTCGGTGGTTCCTTTCGACGGGTCTCGGGACGCAGACATCCCGGGGGAGACGGTAGCCGCCCACTCCCGCCGATGGGGATGCACCGCCCCTGCCGGGTCCGGCGTCACACCCGCGTGCGACGGTGGCCCATGCTCCTCGCAAGGCTCGCCCGGGTCACCGACCAGCTCCGCTCGTCGGTCGCCGACCTCGACCCGGAGACGCTGTCCGGGTCCGACGCCGCCCGGGTGCTCGACGCATTCGCCGAGATCGAACGCCTGGCGTCGGCCGGCACCCTCCTGGCCGCCCGGCGGGTCGAGTCGTCCAACGTCTGGCGCCGCACCGGGCACCGGTCGGCCGCCGCCCACGTGGCCGAGGTCACCGGGACGGGCCTCGGACCGGCCATCAGCACCCTGGAGACCGCCCGGCACCTCGGGTCCCTCCCGGCCACCGACGAGGCCGTCCGTCAGGGCCGGCTGTCCGGCTCCCAGGTGAAGGAGATCGCCGGGGCGGCCATCCTCCAGCCCGAGGCCGAGCGTGCCCTCGTCGACGCGGCCGGCCAGCAGCCGCTCAACGTCCTCAAGCTCCGCTGCCGCCGTGTGCGTGCCGCCGGTCAGGACCAGAAATCCACCTATGACGCCATCCGGCGGTCGCGCTACTTCCGGAACTGGGTCGAGGACAACGGCGCCGTGCGCGTCGACGCCCGGTTCACCCCGGACGAGGGGGCCCGTCTGGTGGCCGCGGTCGCCGCCGAGACCGAACGCCTCGCCTCCGCCGCCCGCGCGGCGGGGGTCGACGAGCCCCGCAAGGCCCTGGCCGCAGATGCCCTCGTCGGGCTGGCCGGTGCAGCGGCCGCCGAACGTGGGGTACCTCCGGGGTCGACGGGCGCATCCCGCGACGTGCCCGGCGGGAGCGACCCGTCGGTGACCGTCCACGTACGCGTCGACCATGCTGCCCTCCTGCGGGGCCACGTCGAGCCGGGCGAACTGTGCGAGATCCCTGGGATCGGCCCGGTGCCCGTCGAGGTCGCCCGCCGCCTGGCCGTCGACTCGGTGCTCAACGTGCTGGTGACCGACGGGGTCGACGTCACCGCGGTCGCCCACACGGGACGCACGATCCCGATCGCCCTCCGACGGGCCCTCGTCGAGCGTGACCCCGAATGCGTCGTCCCGGGCTGCACCGTCCGTGACGGCCTGGAGATCGATCACACCGTCCCCTTCGCCGAGGGTGGGCCCGCCAGCCTCGACAATCTCGCCCGGCTCTGCCACTGGCACCACTACCTCAAGACCCACCACGGTCACCTGCTCGAGCGGAGCGGTGGTGGCCACGGATCCGACAGGACCTGGCGGTGGATCGCCCCGGACGACCCACCGGCCGTGCCCCGGCACATCCTGCGCTCCGGCTGAGGCACGCCCGTCCGTCGGGGCGGAATCAGGTAGTCGACCAGGCGCGGGCCGGGCGTCGGACCCGGCCGCGTGCGGGCGTCGGACCCCGGATCAGGCGGGCTCGTCCCCGTCGAGACTGGTGATCCCGTCGCTCCCGTCGATACTGGCGATCCCGTCGAACCCGGCGACCCCGTCCCCACCGGACCCACCGGACCCACCGGACCCACCGTGTCCGTCCGCGCTGTCGACCGCCGCCGACCCCTGCTGCTCCGCCCAGGCCGCCTCGGCCCGGAACGCGATCTCCCGCAGAGGCCGCCCGATGCGGCGGGCGGCCACCACCACGTCATCGTGCTCGGCCTTGACCCGGGCCGCGCTGGCCTTCATCCGGATCAACTGACCGTCGACGACGACCGTGTCGACGGACCGGGCCGCCGGCCACCGCTCGGCCAGTGTCAAGCGGACCCCCAGCGAACCGGTCTCGGCCCGCAGCACGCCCCGGAGTCCGCGGGCCAGGACGGGCTCGCAGAGCACGTGGATCACATGCCCCGGCCGGCCCTTCTTCATCAGCACGGGGGACAGCCAGGCATCGTGGGCCCCGGCCTCCAGCAGGGCCGACACGGTATGGGCGAGCTGCTCGCCGGTCACGTCGTCCAGAGTGACCTCGAGCACGGCCACCGGCTGGCCGGCATCGGCCTCCGGTCCCCCGCCGGCACCGCTCCGGGTACCCACCACCACCTGGGTGCAGTTGGGCAGCTCCTCGAGCTCGCGGCTGCCGGCACCGAACCCCTGGGCGACCACCTCCATCGGCGGCAGGGGCCCGAATCCCGAGGACAGGGCGGCGAGGAGCGCCGCACCCGTGGGCGTGGTGAGCTCGACCGGCAGGTCCCGTCCCCAGGTGGGGACGCCCCGGAGCAGTCCGACGACGGCCGGTGCCGGGTTGGGCAGCATTCCGTGGGCGGCCCGCACCATCCCGGTCCCGGTCGCCACCGCGCTCGCCCGCACCTCGGCGACGCCGAGCACCTCCAGGGCCGCCGCGGTGCCCACCACGTCGATGATCGTGTCGTGGCCCCCCACCTCGTGGAAGTGGACCTGGTCGACGGGCCGGCGGTGCAGCGCCGCCTCCACCTCGGCCAGCGCGGCGAACGTGGCCAGCGATCGGGCCGCCACCCGCTCGGGGAGCCTCGCCTCCTCCACCAGCCCGACGATGTGGGCGTAGGTGCGGACGACGACATGGTCCTGCACCGTGACGATCGCCCGACTGGCGGCGATGCCACCCCGCAGTACCGGCTCGACGTCGAGCCCCCAACCACCGAACGGCAGTCGCTCGAGGAGCGCGAGCACCTCCTCGATGTCGGCGCCCGCGTCGATGAGGCTGCCGAGCGCCATGTCCCCGGCGATGCCGGCAAAGCAGTGGAACCAGGCCAGGGTCCGGGCCCCGGACGTCGTTCCCGGGGGTCCACCTGTCGTGGGCCTGTCGCCGTTCGTGCCGCTCCTGCCGACGCTGTCGACACTGCCGACGCTCCCGACGCTGCCGGTCATGGGAGCATCCGAGCCACCGCACAGGCGGCGCCGAACCCGTTGTCGATCCCAACGACGGTGATGCCCGCCGCGCACGAGGCGTGCATCGCCAGCAGTGCGGTCACTCCCTCGAGCGCAGCGCCGTACCCGGTGCTGGTGGGCACAGCGACCACCGGCGCCGGCGTGATCCCCCCGACCAGGCTGGCCAGCGCACCCTCCATGC
>PMFY01000162.1 GCA_003157945.1 Acidimicrobiaceae bacterium
TGGTCCGCTCATCGTATCGTCGCGCGGGCCCGGAGCGGTTCATCCGATCCGCCCGGTTAACGGCGTGTGAACGGGTGGTGACCGTCTCCCCACCGTGCCGACCTGGTCGTCCCGACCGTGTGCTGTGATGGGTGCATGACGCTCATCAAGATCAACGCCATCACCGTGCCGGACGATGCCGGCGACGAGTTGGCCAATCGCTTTGCCGCACGGGCCGGGGCCGTGGACGGCCAGGAGGGATTCGAGGGATTCGAGCTCCTGCGTCCCACCGACGGACGTAACCAGTGGCTGGTCGTCACCCGCTGGCGTGACCAGGGTGCATTCGATGCGTGGGTCGGATCCCCCGCCTTCGCCCACGGCCATGCCGGTGCCGACCGTCCCGCCCCGCACGGTGGCCCGGTGTCGGTGGCCTCCGAGCTGTGGTCCTACGAGGTCGCCGGAGGCACCGCCGGCTGAAGGCCGGATCCTGACCGTGGTCGGCACGAACGACGTACCACTGGCGACGAAGCTGGGGATCGGCCCCGGTGCCGTGGTCGCGCTGCTCCGGGCACCGGACGACTTCGAGCTCGACGTCCCCGCCGGCGTGACGGTGAAGCGGCGCGCCACCGGGCCCGCCGACGTCGTGGTCCAGTTCGTGACCCGGGCCGACGACCTCGAGCGGCGACTCGACCGCCTGGCGGCCATGGTGCGACCGGCGGGTGGACTGTGGATCGCCTGGCCGAAACGCTCCTCGGGCGTCGCCACCGACATCGGCGACCACGTCGTACGGGAGCTCGCCCTGCCTCGGGGCCTGGTCGACAACAAGGTCTGTGCGGTCGACGCCACCTGGACCGCACTCCGTGTCGTCTGGCGGCGTGAGCGGCGATGACGAACGGACCCAGGGCCGGAGGTCCCGGTCAGGTCAGGGCCGTAGCAGCACCTTGATGCACTCGGGACTGCGCTCGGCCACCGCGGCGTAGGCCGCAGCCGCATCCGTGAGGGCGAACTCGTGCGTGAAGATCCCGTCGGTGCGCAGCCGCCCGGAGCGGACGAGCGGCACCAGCTCCGCCCACGTGCGGTGCACCGGGGCGGTGGTCATCCGGAGCGAGACACTCCGGAACAGGGTCATGAGCGCCGGAAGTGGATAGGGCTCGAGATCGTGCACGCCGATGACGGAGACGGTCCCGCCTGGTCGGACGGCGGCCAGCGAGGCGTCGAGTGTCACGTCCTTCGCCACGGCGTCGATCACCGCGTCGACCCCCGCCCCGCCCGTCGCGTCCATGATCGCCTCGACCGTCGGTCCCTCCACGGCCTCCGCCCCTGACTCCACCGCCCGCTGCCGGCGACCGGCGACCGGATCGACAGCCAGCACCCGGGCGGCACCCAGCGTGAGCGCCGATCGCACCGCGCAGAGGCCCACGGCCCCCAGCCCGATGACGGCCACGGTGCCGCCCGGCGGGGTCTCCGCCCGCTGGGCGCCGGCCCAGCCCGTAGCGAGGTTGTCGGTCAGGAGCAGGGCAGTCTCGTCATCCATCCCCTCGGGTATCCGGAGCATCTGGAAATCGGCGGCGGGCACGGCCACGGCGGTGGCCTGCCCAGCGGGCAGCATCCCCGAGCCGAAGACCTGTGGCCCTCCGACGCAACGCACGGGATCACCGGTGGCGCATCCGGCACATCGACCGCACCCGGCGACGGATGCGGTGAGGACGCGATCGCCCCGCCGGATGTCCCGAACCTCGGGCCCGATCTCGAGCACGGTGCCGAGGAACTCGTGCCCCACCGGGATCGCCACACCCAGGTCGAGGTCGCCGTCGTAGAAGTGCATGTCCGAACCACAGATGGCCGCAGCATCGACCGACACGACGGCGCCATCGGGCCCCGGGGGTACCGGGTCCGGCGCGTCCGCCACCACCACCCGTCCCGGTCCTTCGATCATCACGTGCTGCACGGTTCCCCCTGTCGTCGCGTGGGTCGTCGGCCATCTGCCCGGGTCGGCACCCGTCCGTCCGCGGACGGGGCCCCGACCACCGGCCCGGAAGGTCGTCCGGTCGGGCCGTTGGCTACTGTGGCACACCGCGCCACGGGGGTGGGTCGTCACCGCCCCGGGCCGACGCACGAGAGGTCACCACATGCGCAACCCCCATGCAGGCGAGCCGTTCGACACCCCGGACGGGGAGATCGCCGAGGCACTGCTCGACGTGTCGGTCCCGACCCTGCTGCTCTCCCTCGTCCACATGTCGGGCGATCCGTCGATCATCCGTGGGCACCTCCGGCCCGCGGGCCTCTTCCTCAACGAGGTGCAGGGCTACATGACGGAGGAGGACAAGGCCGAGGCCCGGGCCCTCGCCCTCGAGGTGATCCGCGACTACCGGGACCGGGGCTGCCCGGAGCCCGAACCCGTCTCCCCCGAGTTGCTCCACGAGATGATGTCGTGGCTGGTGTGCGAAGACGTCCCTGAGGAGTACGTCCCCCTCCTGCTCGAGGAGATGGAACTCGACGGACGGGACGCCAGACGTGTCGAGCCGGCGGGCACGGCCGACGCACGAGCGGCCTTCCCGGTCGTGGTCATCGGGTGCGGGCAGTCCGGACTGCTGGCCGGCATCCGGCTCCAGGAGGCCGGCATCCCCTTCACCATCGTGGAGAAGAACGCCGGCGTCGGCGGGACCTGGTGGGAGAACTCCTACCCCGGCGCCCGTGTCGACGTCGGCAACCACTTCTACTGCTACTCGTTCGAGCCGAGTGACCACTGGACCGAGTACTTCGCCCGTCAACCCGAGCTCCAGCGCTACTTCCAGTCGGTCATGGACAAGCACGGCATCGGCCCCCACGTACGCTGGGAGACCGAGGTGCTGGGCGCCAACTGGGACGAGCACACCGCCACATGGGCCGTCCGCACCCGTGGCGCCGACGGGTCAGAGGAAGTCCTGACGGCACGGGCGGTGATCTCGGCGGTGGGCCAGCTCAACCGGCCGAACGTCCCGACGATCGAGGGTGCCGACACCTTCGCCGGTCCGGCCTTCCACTCGGCCCGCTGGGACCATGACGTGGACATTGCCGGCCAGCGGGTGGCCATGATCGGTGCCGGGGCCAGCGGCTTCCAGATCGCCCCCACCATCGCCCCGGAGGTCGGGCAGCTGACCGTGTTCCAGCGGACGGCGCAGTGGATGTTCCCCAACCCGAACTACCACGCCACCGTGGGCCCCGGCGTCCGGTGGGCGCTGCGGCACCTCCCCTTCTACGGCCGCTGGTACCGCTTCCTGATCCTCTGGCCCGGCTGCGACAAGGGGCTGGAGGCGGCCCGCGTCGACCCCGACTACCCGGACCAGCAGCGGGCGGTGAGCGAGATGAACGACCTGACCCGCCAGATGTTCACCGACTGGATCGTCGGCCAGATAGGTGACGATCCCGAGCTCGTCGCCAAGGTCGTGCCGGACTACCCGGCGACGGGCAAACGTACCCTGCAGGACAACGGAGCCTGGCTCGGCGCACTGACCCGGGACAACGTGGAGCTGGTGCGCACCGCCATCGACCACGTCGAGCCCGACGCGGTCGTCACGGTCGACGGCGGGCGGTACCCGGCGGACGTCCTCGTCTACGCCACCGGATTCCAGGCCACCAAGGTGCTCGCCCCGATGTCCATCGTCGGTCGGGACGGTGTCGACCTCCGGGAGATGTGGGGTGAGCGCCCGGCCGCCTACCTCGGGATCACCGTGCCCGG
>PMFY01000103.1 GCA_003157945.1 Acidimicrobiaceae bacterium
GGCGGCGGGTTCCTTGGCGCAACGTGCTGGACCACCTCCACAGATTCGTCGTAACGCCCGAGTGCAGCCAGGCACTGCAGATAGTTCGATGTGGCCATCAGGAGCATGCCGTATTCATCCGGGTAGCGATGACCGACGACTTCGTAGACCTTGCGAAACAGGAGTATTGCTTTGTCGTAGGCCCCATCGGTCCAGTAGAGCTGCCCAAGCTTGTTGGCAGCGACAAGCGCACCGTGGTCACCATCCTCAACGTCTTGATGGTGCTCCTGGAGCCAACGTGTCAGCAGGATCACCTGGGACGCGTGGCCCTGAGCCTCGAGATCCTTGAACCATTGCATCGCCTCGCTATCCGCGTCCATAGGCTCATCCATTGATAGGGGCTCGGCTCGGGTCGACTTCAACATGCCGGTGGAAGACTCTAGGTCAACACCTGCCTCCGAACGCGGGACTGCGACGGTTGTCGGCCGACGAAGTATCAAGGCTTCGGAGGCTTCCTGGAATACGCTCATCTCGTGAGGCGGAATCAGCACAAGCATGATCCCGACTCGCAGACCGACGTGTACTGGTGTCGGTCTGCCGGGTACTTCATCGGCGTCAGCGTCGGACTTGTCGGCGTCGTCTTCGCCGTGACGAGTGTCCACTCACTCGTCACTGCCAAGAGCTTGAACCTGGCGCACATCGCGATCTATTTCGCGGCAGGTGCGGCCTTCCTCTCATTTGGCATCGGAGCATTGCGCGAGCGTGTGATCGTGGCGCCGGGAAATCTCACCGTCCGAGGCGCCTATACGACCAAGAGGGCCACGACCCAAGAGATCCGGGCAATCAACTACGGCTATGGGGTCCGCGGGGAGGCGGGCGCGCCGTATTGGATCCCCTACGCCGAGCTGGTAGACGGCTCCGTGATCTGGATGACTGCGCTTGACGGCGGAGAGATCAGCAAACATCCCAGCCCATTGACGCTGGACGAAGTCCGCACGATCCGTCGAGCAATGGGAGTCGGGGGCAGTGACCGACCCGACCGGCTCGCCAGGCCGTTGTGGCGGCGGGGACTCGACGTGCTCCCGCATTGGAATCGCTCCCCGTCGGATCGCTGAGGACGTCCCATTGTCACCTCGATGGCTTCAGACCCACGGGGTTGAAAAGTCGGTGGACCCGGACGCGCCGGCTCAGCTCAGCACCAGAAAGCTCCCGTCGAACGGACTCCGTTCGCCTTGACTGTCGAGTGCGCCGGCCGACTATGTCGACATCGACATCGGAATATCCCATAACGCCCCGGACAATGTCAGGCTCCACGTGGCTCGGCCGCCATTTCGAAGGCTACCTGGCTGGTATCGACTACAGCGGCGGTTCTTCCCGGGGCCTCCTGCTGACTCCAATACAGGTTGGTGTGGGCGACAACCAGCTGCGGAGCCGGCGCGCCCCAGGCGGTCAGATCTTCGGTGGTGTGTGCGTCGCTGACCAGGACTGCGTCGTAACCCCTCACGAAGGCTCCATGGAGGGTTGAACGGATGCACGCGTCAGTCTGGGCGCCAACGAGGAAGAGGCGCGCGACCCCGAGGCTCCAGAGGACACGTTCGAGGTCAGTGTCCTCGAATGAATCGCCGTACTTCTTGTCGATGTGCGGCTCACGATCGAGGGGGACCAGCTCCGGCACGATCTTCCAGCCCTCGCTACCGATCGCCCGGTTCTCCCCGGAGTCCTGAACCCAGACGACCGGAACATGCTCCCGACGTGCCTTCTCGACGAGTGTGGCGATGTTCTGGACCACCGCGTCTCGCTCGTAGTTCCCCGCTACCACCCCGTTCTGCACGTCCACGACAACGAGTGCACTATTTGGTCGGTTCTCAAGAGTGCTCATCCCATCCTCCTCAGCAACTTGCGCCAACTCCACGTTGCAGAGCCTTACCCGATCTGGCCCAGTCGTGAAAGGGATCTCTGCGAAGTGTGGAAGGCCAGCGATCCGAGTGATGCAGCCGGTACTTGTGCCTGCCCCGGAACGCCGGCTCGGTGTACTCGGGACGCGTGGTTGACCGTGACAGAGCACAGGCTCAACTACACCTAAGGACCGCAGCGCACACTTCCGTCCGGCTGGACC
This sequence comes from Acidimicrobiaceae bacterium, assembly GCA_003157945.1. Next base: position 2,096 of record PMFY01000103.1, read on the forward strand.
AGCCACAATTCCACTCGACCTTGGAGCCCGGTGCTGAATGCCCGTGGGACGTAGGTGCGATAGAGCCCATGGGCAGGGAATGCCTGGACGACAATCCAGTCGGGGTGGGACTTCTGGAGTCCCGGCCCGGTGAAGAGGGCGTCGGAGTACCTGCCGAAGGCGGCTGAGTTCCTCTGTTCCATGTGCTCGGGATGATCGAAGTCGTCTGCTTACGGCTCGATGTCCGACCCGCCGGGGTGTCCGACAGCCTCCAGAAGTAGCCGTGTCCCGTCGCGCTCGGCCTCTGCATCGTGGATCGGTTCACCGACAAGGTGGAGCCGGGAAGCGCTCCAGGTTCCACTGCGGATGGAGTCTCCAGCCCACAGCACGTTCCATCCATTCTCAATCAGATGGCATAGCGCAGCCGCTAGCACTCCGTGTTTGGAGAACCAATTCGCGGCGAGCATCGAACTCCGTTCGGAGCCTCTTCGAATACACCACAGGCCGGTCGGCAGCGTTCTTGGGATCGCTCAGGTTCATATGGTACGCCGCTACTGCACCGTGTTCACGATTGCGCCAGCACGAAAGCGTGCCTCACAACGCCGGATGGGTGGGGCGCTAAATGGTCCTTTCGAACGCCAGGCGCTTGCTGTCGCAGGCACCAGACCCCGCTCATTCCC
>PMFY01000477.1 GCA_003157945.1 Acidimicrobiaceae bacterium
GTCGGACCCTCGGCCAGGCGACGGGCCCAGTCGTCGACGAACCCGTCGAGCTCGGCGTCCGGCACGACGCGGTTGACCAGCCCGAAGCCCGCCGCCTCGTCGGCGCTCAGGATGTCGGCGAAGAACGCCAACTCCTTGGCCCGGTGCAGGCCGATGAGGCGCGGCAGCAGCCAGGAGGCGCCGAAGTCGACGGACAGCCCCCGCTTGGCGAAGATCTGCGAGAAGCGGGCCGACGCGGAGGCCACCACGAGGTCGCAGCCGATGGCCATCGACATCCCGGCGCCGGCGGCCACCCCGCCCACCTTGGCGATGGTCGGCTTGGGGAACCGGTGGAGCCGCAGGGCCACGTCGGCCAGGGCCCGCATCTGGAGCAGGTACGGGTCGCCCGGTCGACCGGCGACATCGGTCGGGTCGGAGAGGTCCGCACCCGAGCAGAACGCCCCGCCGGCGCCGGTCAGGACCAGGCAGCGGACGGCGCGGTCGGTCGCCGCGTCGTCGAGGACGGCCAGCAGCTCGCGGAACATCGTCCCGTTGGCGGCGTTCTTGCGCTCCGGGCGGTTGAGGGTCACGGTCGCCACGCCCGCGGCACGCTCGACGGTCAGGGTCTCCCAGGGGTCGGCCATGGCCGCAGCCTACGAGATGCGTCCGTCAGAACGCGTCCTCGAGCACGTCCACGTCACCCCCGGTGATCGACACGACGTCGAAGCGCAGGTCCACCAGGGCCCGGCCCGACGCCGGGGTCAGCTCGGCCAGCCACCGGGAGGCCAATCGCCGGATCCGGCGCTGCTTGGCCGGCACGACCGCTTCGGCACCGGTGCCGAAGGCATCGGACGACCGCGTCTTCACCTCGCAGAAGACGACGGTGCGCCCCTGGCGGGCGATGAGGTCGACCTCGCCCTCGCGCCGGCGCCAATTGCGCTCCAGGACCTCGTAGCCGTGTTCCTCGTACCAGGCGGCGGCCGTGTCCTCGCCGTCCCGACCGAGCGCCCCGCGTCGTGCCGCGGCCGACGGGGCCACGTCGTCGGCGGGGTCGCCGCCGGTCACAGGTCCTTGTCGGGCAGGCGCTCGATGTTGACGTCGCGGAAGGTGAGGATGCGCACCGACGGCACGAACCGGGCCGGCCGGTACATGTCCCAGACCCAGGCGTCGTTGAGCACGACCTCNNGAACAGCGGGACGACGGCCCGGTACTCGTGCACCAGGGCCAGCTCGATCTCCGACTCGTACCGCTCGAGATCCTCTTCGCTCATCGGGAGGCGGGCTCGCTCATCGGGAGGCGGCCCGCGTCCTCATGCCCGTCCACCGGCCGACCGCCGGCACCTGCCGGGCACGCTCAGGAGCGCGCAGTCCGCAGTTCCTTGATCTTGGCGGCCTTCCCGTGGCGGTCGCGGAGGTAGTAGAGCTTGGCCCGCCGGACGTCGCCGTAGGACACGACCTCGGTGTGGTCGATCACCGGGGAGTGGACGGGGAACGTCCGCTCCACACCGACGCCGAAGCTCACCTTGCGCACCGTGAACGTCTCCTGGACACCGGTGCCCTGGCGCCGGATGACCGCGCCCTGGAACACCTGGACGCGCTCACGGGTGCCCTCGACGACCCGGACGTGCACCTTGACGGTGTCACCGGGGCGGAACTCGGGGATGTCGTCCCGCAGGCTGTCGCGGTCGATGATGTCGGTCGGGTTCATGGGGCGCGTCTCTTTCGGCGTCGTTCGATCTGTCCCCCGTCGGCGGTCCGGGCACGCGACCCCGTCGGGGCCGTTGCACGCGAGCCGTCGGTGTGGACGCCGGGGTGACCCGGCGCCGACGAGGCTGCTCAATCGTAGCCGTGATCGCGGAGTAGGCGCACCTCACCGTGCCGTGCCAGCAGTTCGACCTCGTCGGGGGTCAGGCCGCCCCTGGCCCCGATCAGGTCCGGGCGCCGCTGCAACGTCCTGACCAGGGACTGCGCTCGGCGCCACGCCTCGACCCGGCCGTGGTCGCCCGAACGGAGCACCTCCGGCACGGCGTGGCCCCGGAACTCGGCCGGGCGGGTGTACTGCGGGTACTCGAGCAGGCCGGCGGCAAAGCTCTCCTCGTCGGTGGACCGCTCGTTGCCCAGCACGCCGGGCAGCAGCCGGGCCACGGCCTCGACCACGACCAGGGCGGCGAGCTCGCCCCCGGCCAGTACGACGTCGCCGATCGAGAGCTCGGCGTCACAGAGGTGGTCGGCCACGCGCTGGTCCACGCCCTCGTAGCGGCCGCACAGGAGGGAGAAGCCCCCGGGGAGGGCGGCGAGCTCCCGGGCGGCGGCCTGGTCGAAGCGCCGGCCCGAGGCCGACAGCAGGAGCAGGGGACGCGGCAGTCCGTCGGGACCCGACTCGACCGACTCCACCGCCCCGAAGACGGGCTCGGGGGCGAGGACCATACCGGCCCCGCCGCCGAAGGGCGCGTCGTCGACCGTCCGGTGCACGTCCTGGGTGGCGTCCCGGATGTCGTGGGTCCGCAGATCGAGCAGGCCCACGCCCCGGGCGCGACCGAGGATGGACGCCGAGCCGTAGTGCTCGACCACCTCGGGGAANNGCAGGTCGAGCAGGCCGTCGGGCAGGTCGACGGTCACCCGCGCGCCGGGGACGGATCCCGTGACGAACCGGAGGGGGATCAGGCCGCCGTCCTCGAGGACGAGCAGGTCACTGGCCGGGTTGGCCTCGACGCTCCGCACCCGTCCGAGCTCGACGCCCGCACCGTCCACCACCACCGAGCCGATCAGGTCGTGCACCCACAGGGCGTCCGGGTCCTCGAGGGGTGGTGCCGAGAGCGGGGTGTCGCGCAGCGCCTCCGCGGCGTCGATGCCGTCGACACCGGCGAAGGTCACGATCCACCGGCCCCGATGGGCCGAGGACCGCACCACCTCGAAGGCCCGGCCGTCGTCGGCGTGCAGCACCGAGCCGACGCCCACGCGCTCGTGCCGGTTCGTGGTGAGGGAGACGATGACGTCGCCGCGCAGGCCGTGCGGCTTCACGATGCGACCGACGCCCAACAGGGTCGGACGCCCGGCGTCGTCGGGGGCGGCTCCACCGCCGCCGTCGGCGCCGTCGACGGGGGCGGGATCGGGCACCCCCGGGTCAGTCGTCGACGATGTCGACGCTGGTCTGGACGCCGTCGCGCGCCCCGGCGGCGGCCACCACCGTGCGGATGGCCTGGGCGACCCGGCCGCGGCGGCCGATGACCCGTCCCATGTCCTCGGGGGCCACGTGGATCCGGAAGCGGACGGAGTCACCACGCTCCTCGGTGTTGATGACCACGGCCTCGGTGTCCGAGGCGATGGAGTTGACCAGGTACGTGACGACGGCCAGCGGCGTGCCCCCCGAGACGCGGTTGCCCGCGTCGTCGTCCTGGTCGTCGAATCCGTCGTCGATGGTGTTCACGTCGTCCACCGAGTCGGCGGTCAGCTCGTCGGTCACTTGGCCGCCTTGGCCGAGGCGAACTCGTCGAGTGCCCCCGACTGCTTGAGCAGCTTCTCGACCCGCTCGGTGGGCTGGGCCCCCTGCGAGAGCCACTTGACGGCCTTGGCGTTGTCGATCTCGACGACCGCGTCCGGCTCGGCCAGCGACTTGCCCCGGGGGGCGTAGGTCCCGACGATCTCGATGAACCGCCCGTTGCGGGGCGAGCGGCTGTCGGCCGCCACGAGCCGGTACGTCGGCTGCTTCTTCTTCCCGATCCGCACGAGGCGGAGCTTTACTGCCACGGTGAACTCCTCTGTTGCATGGTGTCTTCCGGCGGAAGCACTGGGTGTTGGTACGAACTGATCGCAGCCGTCAGGGCCGCGGGCGACCGACAGTCTCCCACCAAAGCGGGACGTCGTGTGCACCACGGGTGAATTCGCCCCTGGTGGGGCCGCCCCGACCCCCGGAACGGGCCCGCGGGCGGGCCGTCACGTCGATTTCGGGGTGACCCGTCCGCCGCCCTTGCCCTTCTTGCCGCCCTTGCCCTTCTTGGACGGGCGCTTCGGCGAGCCGGGACCGTTGGCCCCGTAGGCGCCGGCGGCGGGTGCCGGGGCACCCGCACCGAGGGCGGAGAGGTCGGACTCGTCCATCATCGAGGCCATGTCGGCCATGGCCTTGGGCGACATCCGGGGTCCCCCCCGACCGAGCAGCCCGCCGAGGCCGCCGAGGGCACCACCCATGCCGCCCTTGCCGAACCCCTTCATCATCTTCTGCATCTCCTTGAACTGCTTCAGGAGGGCGTTGACGTCGGCGGTGGTCGTGCCGCTGCCGTTGGCGATGCGGACCCGACGGCCGCCGTCGATGATCGAGGGGTCCGTCCGCTCCTGGGGCGTCATCGAGTAGATGATGGCCTTGACCTGGCCGATCTGACCGTCGTCGACCGCCTCCGACGCCTTCTTGATGTCCTTGGAGACGCCCGGGATCAGCGACATGACACCCGAGATGGAGCCCATCTTCTCGACCTGCTGGAGCTGCTCGAGGAAGTCCTCGAGGGTGAACCGCCCCTCGAGCATGGCCGCCGCGCCCTTGGTGGCGACGTCCTTGTCCATCGTGCGCTCGGCCTGCTCGATGAGGCTGAGCACGTCCCCCATGCCGAGGATGCGGTCGGCCATCCGGTCCGGGTGGAACTGGTCGAAGTCGTCGAGCTTCTCGCCCGTGGAGGCGAAGGCGATGGGTCGTCCCACCACCTCCTTGACCGACAGGGCGGCGCCACCGCGTGCGTCGCCGTCGAGCTTGGTCAGGATGACGCCGTCGAGGGAGAGGGCGGCATGGAAGGCCTCCGCCGTCGACACGGCGTCCTGCCCGGTCATGGCGTCGATCACGAGGAACGTGTAGTCCGGTTGGACGGCTCCGGCGATGTGCCGGATCTCGTCCATGAGGTCCTCGTCGATGGAGAGTCGGCCGGCGGTGTCGACGATCAGCACGTCCCGTCCGAGCCGCTTGGCCTCCTCGAGGCCGGCGGTGGCCACCGACACCGGATCCGAGGCCTCGGAGAACACGTTGACCCCGGCCTGGCCGCCCAGCACCCGCAGCTGTTCGACGGCGGCCGGTCGCTGGAGGTCGGCCCCGACGAGCAGCGGGTTCCGGCCCTGCTGCTTGAACCAGCGGGCCAACTTGGCCGAGGCGGTCGTCTTGCCGGAGCCCTGGAGGCCGGCCAGGAGGACGACCGTCGGTGGACGGCTGGCGTAGCGGATCTGGAGCGTCTCGCCCCCGAGGATGGCGACGAGCTCCTCGTT
>PMFY01000053.1 GCA_003157945.1 Acidimicrobiaceae bacterium
GAGTTCGACCCGAAGACCGGTGCCGTGGTGCTCGGGCCGGCGACCAACGGGCTCACCCCCATCAAGGTCATCAAGGGCGCCAACGGAAGCCTGTACGTGGTCTAGTGCGCACCCACCCGGAGGGCCCGACGTCCACTACGCTTCGGACGTCGCCTTCCGGCGCACCGCTCCCATGACCGCCACCGCCGCCCAGACACCCCGAGCTCCCGCACCGGGGTCCTCCGACGGGGAGGCCCACACCAGCTGGCTGGCGGCGATCCCTTTCTTCCTGGTCCACCTGGCGCCGCTGGCGGCCATCTTCGTGACCGTCACGTGGCAGGACTGGGTCCTCTGCGCGGTGCTCTACGTGACCCGCATGTTCTGCATCACCGCCGGCTACCACCGGTACTTCTCGCACCGGGCCTACAAGATGGGCCGGGTCGCCCAGTTCCTGATGGCCTTCGGCGGCACCACCGCCGTCCAGAAGGGCCCGCTGTGGTGGGCCGGCCACCACCGGATCCACCACCGCTACACCGACGTGGACGGCGACGTGCACTCGCCCCGGGACGGCTTCTGGTGGAGCCACGTGGGCTGGATCCTCTCCACCAAGTACAAGGACACCGACCTCGATGGCATCAAGGACTTCGCCGCCTTCCCCGAGCTGCGCTGGCTCGAGCGGCACAACTGGATCGGTCCGTGGTCGCTGGCCGTGGCCAGCTTCGTCCTCTTCGGATGGGGTGGCCTGCTGATCGGCTTCTTCCTGTCCACCGTGCTGCTCTGGCACGGGACGTTCCTCGTGAATTCCATGGCCCACGTCATGGGTCGCCGGCGCTACGCCACCCCGGACACCAGTCGGAACTCGGCCATCATCGCCGTCATCACCGGTGGTGAGGGGTGGCACAACAACCACCACTACCTGCCGGCGTCGGTCCGCCAGGGCTTCCGCTGGTGGGAGTGGGACCCGACCTGGTACCTGCTCAAGGTGCTGGCCGCGCTGCACGTCGTCCGTGACCTGAAGAACCCCCCGGCCCGCCTGCTCGACCAGGCCCGGGTCCGGGACGGGGCCTTCGACATCGGCATGTTCCGCTCCTACTGGGAGCGGGCCGCCAAGATGACCGGCGAGCGGATCGCCGACCTGACCGCCCGCCCCGTCCCGGCGTCGCCCGAGGCCGCGGAGGTGACCGAGGTGGTCGAGGTGACCGAGGTTGTCGAGGTGACGGAGGTCGTCGAGGTGGTGGCGGAGGTGCCCTTCCCGGGTGTCGAGCCGACGGCCGGCAGCGCGGAGCGCTCGGCCCTCGCCGGTCTGATCTCCCGGTCGCTCGAATCCGCCAACCAGTTGGCCGCGGCGACGCGGCGACGGAAGGGGACCAAGGTGGCATCGGAGCCCGATGCCACCGAGCCCGCGCCCGAATGACACAGACGCCGGCCGCGGTGGCCGACGCGCAGGTGTGGATCGTGGACCTCGACGGGGTCCTGTGGCTGGCGGGCGAACCCATCGGCGACGTCGCGTCGGCGGTGACGGCCCTGAGGGACCGGGGCGTCCGGGTGGTGTTCGCCACCAACAACTCGGCACCCACCACCGAGCAGCTCGTCGCCCGACTGGCCCGAGTCGGCATCGCCGCCGACCCCGACGACCTGGTCACCTCGGCCCGGGTGGCGGCATCGCTGCTCGAGCCCGGCCAGCGGGTGCACCTCCTGGGCGAGGCCGGTCTGGTCGAGGCCCTGGTGGAACGGGGCGTCGAGGTCGCCGACGCGGGTCCGCGCGACGCGGCGGTCGTCGGGTGGAGCCGTGACTTCGACTTCGCCGCGCTGGCCGCCATCGCTGCGGTCGCCCGCGCGACCGGCCGGCTCATCGCCACCAACGGTGACCCGACCCATCCCACCCCCGAGGGACTCCTGCCGGGCTCGGGGGCGCTGCTCGCCGCCGTCGCCACCGCATCGGGCGTCGACCCGGTGGTGGCGGGCAAGCCCCATCCGCCGACGGTCGGGTACATCCGCGATCGGATGCTGGGCCCGGCGGGGGACCGGCCGGCCGTGGTGGTGGGGGACCAGCCCGGGACCGACGGCGCCCTCGCCGAACGCCTCGGCCTCCCCTTCGTCCTCGTGGACTCCGGGGTGACCGCTCCCGGGGCGCCGGTCGACGGCGTCCCGGTGGCCCTCCGATGCGCCGACTTCGTGTCCCTGGTCGCCGGCCTGCCGCCTGCTCGTGTACCCTCGAGTTAGCAAAGTGCTTGCTCCCCGCTAGCACCAGGGGTACACTGCGGGCATGGCCACCAACGACAATCTCCAGCGCTACATCGACGCGGGCATCGCCTTCACCCACATGACCCGGAAGAAGGCCGAGGAACTGGTCTCCGAGCTCGTGAAGAACGGGGACATCCAGACCGACGAGGCGCGGGCGCGGGTCGACGAGCTGCTCGAGCGGGGCCGCCAGGGCACCGAGGCGATCGTCTCCACCGTCCGGTCGGAGGTCCAGCGCCAGTTGGGTGCGGTGGGCATCACCAACCTCGAGGACCTGGCCGCCCAGGTCGCCGCGCTGCTGGGCCGGTCGGGCACGGCCCCGAAGAAGTCACCGGCCAAGAAGGCGCCCGCCACGAAGACCGCAGCCAAGAAGGCACCAGCCAAGAAGACCGCGGCCAAGAAGGCACCGGCCAAGAAGGCGCCCGCCAAGAAGACCGCGGCCAAGAAGGCACCCGCCAAGAAGACGGCGGCCAAGAAGACGGCGGCGAAGAAGACGGCGGCGAAGAAGGCCCCGGCCAAGAAGACGGCGGCCAA
>PMFY01000197.1:0-4121 GCA_003157945.1 Acidimicrobiaceae bacterium
ACCGACGCCAACGCCACCACCACGACGGCCCCGGGGGCGACGACCACGACGCTGGCGTCCGCGGTGGCGGCGAGCAGTGACACCGGCTCGGGCGGGTCCGGTGACACCGGCTCGTCCACCGGTACCGGTTCGACCGGCGGGACCCTCGCCTTCACCGGCATCCACACGGCCCGGGGACTCGGGGTCGGCCTCCTGGCCGTCGGCGTGGGCATCATGCTGCTCGGTTGGGGCTACCGCCGCAAGACCCGCCCGGTGCGCGGGGCGGAGGAGTAGCCCACGTGGCCGTAGTGCAATCCGCCCTCGACCGGGAACTGCTGCTGGTCCCGGTGCCGCCCCCCGGGACGGTCGCCGTCCCGCGCCGGGCCGGGCCGGACGCGGCCGCGGCCCGGGCGACGGCACCGGCCGGCCGGCCCGTCCGGGAGAGCGCCACGTCCGTCAGCTGGGGGCCCGCCCGCATCATCCAGGTCGCTCTGGCGGTCCTGGCGATCCTGGCCATCGGGCTCGTGGCCCAGCTCGCCCTCATCGGTCGGCTCCAGTACCGCTCGGCCCAGGTCGGCTCGCTCAACTCGTTGCGCACGAAGCTCGCCCTCGGGACCGCGCCCCTCGGGCCGGTGGGCACGAACCACCACCTGCTGCCGCTCGGGACGCCGATCGCCGTGGTCACCGTGCCGGCCATCGGACTGCGCGCCGTCGTGCTCGAGGGGACCACCGGCTCCGTCCTCGCCGACGGGCCCGGCCATGTCCGCACCACCGTGTTCCCGGGTGGCGCCGGTGACAGCGTCCTGCTCGGCCGGGCCAGCCTGTACGGCGGCCCCTTCGGGCGGATCGCCCAGCTCCGGCCGGGCCAGGCCATCACCGTCGTGACCCAGGTGGGGACGTCACACTTCCGCGTCGTCCGGGTCCGGCCCGCCGGTGCCCGCATCGCCCGTACCTCGGCCACCAAGTCGGAGCTGACGCTCGGCACCGCCACCGGGGGCTTCCTCACCCCCTCGGGTGTCGTCTGGGTCGACGCGACGAAGGTGGGCCCACCGTTGGCCGCGGCCGACCCGCCCGCCATCGCCCTCCTGGCCTCCGAGGCACCGCTCGCCACCGACGTCTCGACGCTGTGGGCCCTCGTGTTCTGGCTCGAGGCGCTGGCCGTCCTGCTCGGCCTGGCCGTGTGGACCTGGCGGCGCTGGGGCCATGCCCAGACCTGGATCATCTTCTCCGCGCCGATGCTGGTGGCGTGGCTGTTCATCACCGACCAGGTCGCCCGACTCCTCCCGAACCTCACCTAGGAGCGACCGTGACCCGACCCTCCGACGCCGTCCCGACCACCCCCGCTGCGCACGACAGGAGCTCCTGATGACGCTGGCCCCCCCGACGCTCGACCCCACCCGACCGCTGGCCGACGGCGCCGCCAGCCTCGTGGCGCGCGACGTCTCGGCGTGGTTCGGGACCCACCAGGTGCTGGACCGGGTCTCGCTGGAGATGGAAGCCCACAAGGTGACCGCACTCATCGGACCGTCGGGGTGCGGCAAGTCGACCTTCCTGCGCATCCTGAACCGGATGCACGAGCTGATCCCGTCGGCGTCACTGGCCGGCGACGTGCTGCTCGACGGTGAGGACATCTACGACCCCCGGAAGAAGCTGACCCAGGCGCGGCGCCACATCGGGATGGTCTTCCAGAAGCCCAACCCGTTCCCCACGATGTCGATCTACGACAACGTGCTGGCCGGACTCCGCCTGACCGGTGACCGGCGGAACCAGGACGAGAAGGACGAACTCGTCCACGACTGCCTGGTGAAGGCCGGACTGTGGAAGGAGGTGCAGGACCGGCTCCGCCAGCCCGGGGGGGCGCTGTCGGGTGGCCAGCAGCAGCGCCTGTGCATCGCGCGCGCCCTGGCCATCCAGCCGCGGGTGCTCCTCATGGACGAGCCCTGCTCGGCGCTCGACCCGACCTCCACCCGCCGGATCGAGCAGACGATCGAGGAGCTGCGCACCGAGGTGACGATCGTGATCGTCACCCACAACATGCAACAGGCCCATCGCGTGTCGGACTACACGGCGTTCTTCCTGGCCGAGCAGGGTGCGCCCGGCTACATCATCGAGCACGGGCCGACGGACGCCATGTTCGACTCGCCCCAGGACACCCGGACCATGGACTACGTCCACGGCCGCTTCGGCTGAGTACATTCGTGTTCATGGCCCGGTACAGCGAGCGGTTGTCGGCCGAGGCGTACACGCGCGCCTCGGTCGAGGACTACCTCCAGGCCGCGGCCGAGCAGCGGGCCCGGATCGAACTGGCGATCGCCGAGGCCGAGCAGCGCCGNNGAGGGATCGGGTGGCTGAGACGGACCGGCTGGACGCCACCGGCCCCGCGGACACGCCCGACGTCCTCCCGGGTGACCTGGTCCGGGACATCGTCACCCGCAACGAGGAGGAGATCGAGTCCCTGCTGGCCCGACTGGCCGAGGTCGAGGCCCGGGCCGAGGAGGCCGAGCTGGCTGTCCGGGGGCACCCCGGGTTGGCCCACGTGGCTCCCGACGTGGCCGCCGGGCTGGTGCCGGCGCCGACGGCCCCGGAGGCCGATCCGGACCGGCCCCGGACGACCGTCGTGCAGCGTGCGGCCCCCGGACCCGCGCCCCGGCCGCGGCACCGGTCGACCTCCCGCGCCGCGTCGCCGGCCGAGCGGTCGACGGGATTCGTCGGTCGTCTCACGACCTCGCACTGGTGGTGGCGGATCGGAATCGTCCTCGTGCTCGTCGCTGTCGTACTGCTCAAATTCGGCTGACGGGCCGGATGCGGGCACCGGTGGTCCCGGCCGTCCGTGGCGGGGACACCGACATCTGAAAGAATCACCTCCGTGTACATCTCCGCCAAGGTCGACTACGCCGTNNAGAGCATCCTCAACGACATGCGCCGGGCCGGGCTCCTGACCAGCCAGCGTGGACCCGACGGGGGCTACCGCCTGGCCCGCCCGGCCCAGGAGATCACCGTCGCCGACGTGATGCGCCCGCTCGACGGCCCGCTGGCCGAGATCCGCGGGCTCCGGCCCGAGGCCGCCAACTACGAAGGGGCGGCCGAGCACCTGCAGGCCGTCTGGGTGGCGGTGCGGGCCAGTCTGCGCTCCGTCCTGGACGAGGTGACCATCGCCGGCATCGTCTCCGGGGACCTCCCGGTGCAGGTCAAGGCGCTGACCTCGGATCCCGAGGCCTGGCAGTCGCGCTGAGATGACGGGGGAGTGACTCCGGTGGCTTTTCCCGGATTCTCCCGGTCGGGTAGTGGTGGGTGTTGTTGACGCGTGGCGTTCACCTGGCTAATCTTGACTAAATCGGTAGGGATTAGTGTGAAAGGCCGGAACACATGGACGACGCGAGCACCAGCGCCACCCTCCTCCTCGAGCGCCCCGAGCGCTCGGTCGCCATCGCCCTCCTCGAGGTCGACTGCGGGGCGGCGTCCGTGCCGACCGGACCAGAGCCGCTGGCGGTGCCACCCGACCACGCGTCCGGCCTGGGGTTCATCCTGCGGGCACCGGGACTGGTCCTCTTGGCGACCGTGTTCCTGATCGAGGGTTACTCCTGGCTCGGGGTGCTCCGCTTCCGCCCGGCGTCGGCGGCGTCGCTGCTGTCCGGAAGCGTGGGCCTGGCGCTGCTGTCCCTCGTCGCCCCGCTGGCCGCCGTGGCCCTGACCCGGGGCCGACGGGTCACCGCCTGGGCGCTCGAGGACGTCGTCATCGGGGTCGCCGTGGCGGTGACGGTGGCCACCATCACCGCGCTGGTCGTCGGCGGGCCGGTGTGGAGGACGGTGGCCGGCACCACGGACCTGGTCCTGGCCGCCACCGTGCTGGGCACCGTTGTCCTCGGCGAGCGGGCCCGCCTCCGGTCGTCGGCCTCCCGCACGGAGCGGTCGTCCGCGACCGCCTGAGCGAGCCGTGGCCCTTCCCGACTTCTTCATCATCGGTGCCCCGAAGTCCGGCACCACGGCGCTGCACGCCGCCCTGGCCGAGCACCCGCAGCTGTTCCTGTCCAGGGTGAAGGAGCCGAAGTTCTTCCTCTGCGACGGGCCACCGCCCCGCCACGGGGGCCCGGGCGACGCCCACAGCGCCCTCGAATGGGTGTGGCGCCGCGACGAGTACGAGC
>PMFY01000197.1:4183-4366 GCA_003157945.1 Acidimicrobiaceae bacterium
CCCACCTGTGGGCCGACGGCCTGGAGCCGATCAGCGACTTCCTGACCGCATGTGCCGAGGAGACCGCGCGGCGCGACGCCGGGTGGGCCCCGATCTGGCGCTACCTGGAGACGGGCCGCTACGGCCACCAGATCCGGCACCTGCGCACGCTGTTCCCCCCGGAGCAGCTCCACATCATCCGGT
>PMFY01000067.1 GCA_003157945.1 Acidimicrobiaceae bacterium
CTACCGACTGAGCTACCCAGGCAACGGAACGTCCGACCGCCGTCCGGGAGCGGGGTGCCGTCCTGTCCCCTCCCGACCGTCTGCCGATCTTCCGGGTCAGTACGTTACCCGCGTCGCCGACACCCACCGCCACGCGGCCCCCGGGCCCGTCGTGCCGGCTTCCTCGGGCCTAGTCGGCCATCCCCGACAGCTCCACCATCAGCGCNNGGTAGGCGTCGGCCAGGGCGGCGAGCCCCATGCGCAGGTCGTCGGTGCGCCACCGGCGTTCCTCGCGCTTGTGCCGGTCCTCGACCGCCCTGCGCCCGGGCACTCCTCGGGCCCCCGTCGCCTCCGCCTGCTCCTCCAGCGTGGCCAGCTCGCGGGCGTGCTCCTCGCGCAGCGGGGCCAGCGCCCCGTCGGCCAGCGCCAGCAGCTCGTCGGCCACCGACACCGCCGCCGCCCCGGTGCCGTCGAGACGTCCCGGCACCTCATGCCACCGGCTGCGCCGGTCGGTGAACCCCGGGTCGTCGGCCAGCAGCCGGGCCCGGTCGAGGTTGCCGCCCGACGCGGCCGCCACCGAGGCGGCCACCGCCCCGTCCACACCGCGGTCGACCAGCCACGACTCCACCACCGACGGCGCCACGGGCACGAACGGCACCCGGACGCACCGGCTGACGATGGTGGCCAGCCCGGGCGACAGGTCGTCGGCCAGGAGCACGAACACCGTCGACGGGGGCGGCTCCTCGACGGTCTTGAGCAGCGCCGGCGCCGCTTTGAGGGCCAGGTGGACGTCGGGGACGAGCAGCACCTGGCGGGCCGACTCCAGCGGGCGGCGCTGGGCCCGTGCCGTGATCTCGCGGGCGTCGTCGACGTCGAGGGACGCGCCCGACCGCTCGACGGTCACCAGGTCCGGGTGGGTGCCGGCCAGCGCCCGGCGGCACGAGTTGCAGACCCCGCAGCCACCGTCGGGACAGAGGAGGGCGGCCGCCAGGCCGCGGGCGGCGGCACGCTTGCCCGAGCCGGGCGGGCCGTGGAACAGGTAGGCGTGCACCGGGTGGCGGGCCGCCGACTCCAGGACGGCTACCGCGCGGCCCTGGCCCACCACGCCGGCGAACAGCACCGGATCCGGCGCCCGGGTCGGCGCCGGCCCGCTCACGGGCGACCCCCGGGGCCGGCCAGGAGCCCGACGGCGTCCCAGACCACGGCGGCCACCTCGTCGACCGGGGCGGTGGCGTCGACCACCAGCCAGGGGTCCCGCCGCTCGCCCGCCAGCGCCAGGTACCCGTCGGCCACGCGCCGCAGGAAGGCGAGGCCCTCGGACTCCATGCGGTCGGCGCCGTCGTCACCCCGACGGGCGGCGGCGACCTCCACCGGCAGGTCGAACAGGACGGTCAGGTCCGGGGCCAGTCCACCGGTGGCCCAGCCGACCAGGGACTCGAGTTCGGCGCGGTCGAGGCCGCGTCCGTAGCCCTGGTAGGCGAGGGTGGAGGCCGCATAGCGGTCCGTCACGACCCACCGGCCGGCGTCGAGCGCCGGGGCGATGACGTCGGTCACGTGCTGGGCGCGGTCGGCGGCCATCAGCAGGGCCTCGGCCCGGGGGGCCACCGGGTCGCCGTCGGGCGCCAGCAGGAGCGTGCGCAGCGAGGCCCCGAGCGGCGTCGCACCCGGCTCGAAGGTGGAGACGGCACCGAGGCGGTCGGCCAGGATCCGGGCCTGGGTGGACTTCCCGCAGCCGTCGATGCCCTCGAGGGCGACGAGGCGGCCCCGGGGGGCGCTCACCCCTCGTCGTCGGTGCTCGGGACGGCCACCACCGGCGCGGCCTTGGCCACCGCCTTGCTCGCCGCGGCCTTCCGGGCCGGGGCCTTCTTGGCGGCGGCCTTCTTGGCCGGGGCCTTCTTCTTGGCCGTCGACTTCTTGGCCGGGGCCTTCTTCTTGGCCGCCTTCTTCTTCGACGGGCCGGCCGCCCGGCGCTCGGCCAGCAGCTCGGCGGCGCGCTCCACGGTGAGCTCCTCCACGTCGTCGCCGCGGCGGAGCGACGCGTTGGTCGTGCCGTCGGTGACGTAGGGGCCGAACCGGCCGTCCTTGACCACCATGGGCAGGCCCGTGTCGGGGTCGGGACCCATCTCGCGCAGCGGCCCCTTGGCGTTGCGGCCCCGGGTCTTGGGCTGGGCGAACAGGGCGAGGGCCTCGTCCACGCCGACGGTGAGCAGCTGGTCCTCGCTCACGAGGCTGCGCGAATCGGTCCCCTTCTTCAGGTAGGGGCCGAACTTGCCGTTGTAGGCCACGATCTCCTGGCCGTCGGCCGGGTCGGTGCCCACCACCCGCGGGATGCGCAGCAGCTCGAGCGCCTGCTCGAAGGTCAGGGTGGCCGGTGACATCGAGGCGAACAACGACGACGTGCGGGGCTTCGGGCCACCGTCGACCAGCTCGCCGAGCTGGACGTAGGGGCCGAAGCGCCCGGCCTTCACCTGGACGTCGAGTCCCGTCTCGGGATCGGTGCCGAGCACGCGGTCCGATGACGGAGCGGCCAGCAGCTCCTCGGCCTTGTCCACGGTGAGCTCGTCGGGGGCCAGGTCGTCCGGGATGGAGACCGTCTGGTCACCCTTCTTCAGGTACGGGCCGTACTTGCCCGACCGGGCCACGATCTCCTGGCCGTCGGCGGCCGTGCCGATGGGCACGGCGTTGACGGCGGCGGCGTCGATGGAGTCGAGGTTGTCGGCCACCTGGTCGCGCAGGCCGCCGTGCCCGCCCGGGCCGAACCAGAACTCGCCCAGCCAGCGCTCCATGTCCTCGTCGCCGCCGGCGATCTCGTCGAGGTCGTCCTCCATCGAGGCGGTCAGGCCGTAGTCGACCAGGTCGGCGAAGTGCTGCTCGAGGAGGCCGACGACGCCGAAGGCGGTCAGGGACGGCACCATCGCCGACCCCTTCTTCCACACGTAGCCGCGGTCGAGGATGGTGG
>PMFY01000039.1 GCA_003157945.1 Acidimicrobiaceae bacterium
GTCGCGGTTGCGTTCAGTGCTCGGCCCGGACGCACTGGTGACAGCCAGCACGGGATACGCGCTCACCTGTCCCGTCGATGCGTTGATGTTCTGCGATGAAGTCGCAAGGGCAGCGAGTGCGACGGGCCCTGTTTCGGCCCTTGAGCGGGCTGTCGGTGTCTGGGGAGGATCAGTTCTCGAGGAGTTCGAGGGTGAGGACTGGGCCCGCGGCGAGGTCGCCCGGCTGACGGAGATCCACGGTGCCGCCGTCGACGACCTCGCCGAAGAGCTCATCTCGGCCCGGCGTCCGACAGATGCGATCGCCCGGCTCGAGCGCCAGATCGCCCGGTATCCCTACCGGGACCGGTCCCAGGGTCTCCTGATCCGGGCCCTCGCCCTCGCCGGCCGACAGGCGGACGCGCTCCGGGTGTTCCAGACGTACCACTCGGCCCTCGCCGACGGCCTCGGCACCGAACCGTCCCCCGAGGTCGTGCGGATCGAGCGGAGGGTGGCGACGGGATGGGACGGTGTCAGTTCGGCGTCCGTCACGAACGAGACCCGGGGTGCGGGCCGAATCCCGCTCCCCGGGTCGCTCACCCGGAACGACCCCTTCGTGGGTCGAACCTCCGAACGCGGGGTGCTGCGCACCGAGTTGGCGTCGGTGGCCACGACCGGCCTGCGCTCCGTCGTCGTCACCGGTGAGTCGGGCATGGGGAAGACGATGCTGCTCGCCGACCTGGCGCGGTCCGCCGAGCGGACGGACGTCACCGTCCTCTACGGCGCCTCGGACGAGACGGGGGTGTCCCTCGAACCCTTCCGGACGATCCTCAGCACGTGCGTCGAGCACGTCGACATCGAACTGTTGGGTGAGCACGTGGCCCGATGCGGGGGCGAGCTCGCCAGGCTGTGCCCGCGGCTCGCCACCCGCGTACCGACGGCACCCCCGCCGACCGACTCAGACGACCCGACCGAACGGTTCCTCACCTTCGAAGCGGTGGCGGACCTCTTCACCCGGATCGCCGCCCGCGGCCGCCTCGTGCTCATGCTCGACGACCTCCAGTGGACCGAGCCCACCGCACTCCTGCTCCTCCGCCACCTGACGCGTTCCCTGGCCGCCGCCCCGGTGCTCCTGGTGATCGGCCGGCGCGAGCCGGGTGAGCCGGCCTCCGACGAGCTCCGTGGTGCGCTCGCCGAGCTGGAGCGGGGCCGGGCGCGTCGGCTCCCGCTCCCCGCCTTCGGCGCCGACGAGATCGCCGCCCTGGTCGCGGACCTGCTCCCGGCGACTCCCGACGCGGCCCGGGAGCAGATCACGGCCCAGGTGCGCCAGGAGACAGCCGGCAATCCGCTGTACGCCACCGAGGTCATCAGGCACTGGCGCGAGCGCGGCGGTCCAGATGACATCCGGACGATTCCGCCGAGCCTCCGCGAGGTGCTTTGGAGCCGGATCCAGGCACTCGGCGACGAGACCGCGGACGTGTTGGCCACCGCGTCCGTGCTCGGATCCGAGTTCCACGAGGACCTGCTCACGGAGATGATCGACGTTCCGGAGGCCCGGGTCCGCCGGGCGATCGACAGGGCGGTGTCAGCCGGTGTGCTGATCAGCCTCCCCTCCGTCCGCCGGATCCTCCGGTTCGCCCACGTGCTGATCGCCAATGCGCTGTACGCCGAGATCGGCGCATCGACCCGGGCCCAACTCCATCGGGAGGCGGTGCGGGTGCTCTCGCAGCAGGTCGGCGAGTCGAGCCCCGACCTGGCGGTACAGCTCGCCCGCCACAGCACGCTGGCGGGTATGGGGCCCGAGGCGATCCACTGGTCGACGGTCGCCGGCGACGACGCCTTCATGCACCTGTCGCCGACCGAGGCGGCCCGGCACTACCGGAGCGCATTCGAAGCGGCGCTCGAGATCGGACTACCGCTGGCCGAACAGGCCGACCTCCTCGTCCGCCTGGGCGAAGCACAACACGTCGCCGGTGACTCCTCGGCCCTCGGCACGCTGGCGCGGGCCGCAGATCTGGCCCTCGCCGCCGGTGACAGCCGGACGCTCTCACGCGCGGCACTGGCGTCGGACCGGGGCTTCATGCGGACGGACGCCGGGGCCCCCGAGCACCTGGCGATCGTGGAGGCGGCCGTCGCCGCCGCCGATCCCTCCGACACGCCGACCTTTGCACGACTGCTCGCCCTGCTCGCCCAGAGCCTCGTCTACACGCCACAGGCGGAGCGCCGGATCGTCACGGCCCATCAGGCGCTGTCCCTGGCGGACGCCGCGGCGGACCCCACGCTGCTCGCCCATGTGGCACCGGCGGCCGTCTCGGCGATCTGGACGCCGGGGAGCGCACCGATGCGCAACGCCGTCGTCGGGCGGGCCCTCACCTCGGCGGCCGCATCGGGAGACCCGCGGCTCGAGTTCGCCGTGCGCATGGTCGCCTACAACGTGGCCGTCGAGTCGGGTGACGCGGCCGTGGCCGCCCATAGCCTGGCCCGGATCCGCGCCACCGCCAGGTCGGTGGGCGAGCCGCGACTCCGG
>PMFY01000003.1 GCA_003157945.1 Acidimicrobiaceae bacterium
CCGTCGACGGAGCGAACACGGAGTGTGGCTGTTGGTGCCGCCTGTTGCCAAGGGATTCCCGGAATGTTACGCCGTGACCCGCGGCGGGCACTGCGGAGCAGGACCCGAGACGAGAGGGGGGCTGTCCTGATGGGTGTCGGATCCTGGTCGACCGGTCTGATGCGAGCGGGGCGACGACCGGTCACGGCGGGCCTCGTCGTGGTGGGTATCGCCGCCCTCTCGGTAGCGGCGCTTCCCGCACCGGTGGCCGGAGCAGCCCCTCGCCCCGCCACGTGGACCCAGCAGACGCCGACCGCCTCCCCACCCGCCCGGTACGACGCCTCCATGGCCTACGATCCGGCTACCGAGGACACCGTCCTCCTCGGCGGTGCCAACGGCTCAATGCTCGACGACACGTGGACGCGGAACGCCACCGTCTGGGCCGAGCAGTCCCCGACCACCTCGCCTTCCGCCCGCTTCGGTGCCTCCATGGACTACGACACGGCCACCGGGAACCTGGTCCTCTTCGGGGGCGACAACGGCTCCACCTACTTCGGCGACACCTGGACGTACGGCTCCCCGTGAGCCACCGGTCGCTGAAGCGATCCCCCGGCCGATTGTTCGGCACCACGCCAACAGTCGCGGTGGCTGAGGCAGGTCAGACGCAGGGCCGCCTCCCTACACCTGACCCGCACGTCCGTGGTCGGGCTGCCGGGATCCGACTCCCGGACCCCTTGGCCCCATACCGACAGTCACACCAGCCAAGTGACCTCCACGACGCTGTGACAGCACCCCGCCGCCGGCGGTCGGGGTCACGTCTGCACCCGGGCCGCACGCTAGAAGAACGCTGCCTTGCTGACGATGCCCTCTCCATCCAGAACAAGGTTGAGTCGGTCCCGTCGCCAGTCTGCTGTCAGGTAGCCGACCACCCCGACTTCCATGACCCGGACCTCGGCCATGTCTTCGTCATCCGCTGTCCGCAATGCTTCGGTTCGGGTCATTCCGACGAACCGGTCGCTCTTGGGAGACTCAAAATCGCTACCCATCCACTCGCCCGGCTCCATGATTCGATGATGCCAGGTTCCGTCCGAGGTGGCACGGGCACGCACCTATCCGGTGGCCGGGGCCGGGAGTGGCGACACGCCTCGTCGCTTTCTGATCAGATACCGACATGTCAGCCGTTCGGGGACCCCAGTACGGAAGTGCTGCGGTGCTCACCCTGAGCTTGGTCGCTCCCATCGCCCTCTTGCTCGGTCTTCAGAGTGTATTTGGCTCGATGTCACCCGTTGTTCCGGTCGGCTGCTGCCTGATCATGGTCGCGTTTGCCTGGGTCATTCGCAGCTCGACGCCCGTGTCGGTCGAAGGCATGGGCGTGACCATCACCTGGGGGATGCTCAAGACCAAGCGGGCCATTCCCTGGGATGACATCGAGCGGCTCGACGAAGGGAGAATGAGCGCTCGCCTCGTCAGGCGCAGCAACGGGAAGCGGGTGTTCTTCGCCTTGCTCGACCCAGGGTGGCAGGAGCGGCCCGTAACCATCGCCATCCGCCGACAATTGGCGAACCGCTCGATCCCTCAGACCTGACGGGTCACCGACCCGGCGAACGGAGACTCCCACCCCAGCTAGTGGGGTGGGTGCTGGCCGTGGCCCCCAACAGCTTCCCGATCCACATTCCCAGCCGATTCGGCTTCGTCGCCGCCTCCGCGGCCTCGGCCTCGGCTTCATGACCACGGGTCACTCGGACCGGGAAGTTGTACCCTTCGGATTCGCTTCGCTCATGGCTCCACGGCCCCTGCGTCGGGTAGGGACATCGTTCTCCCGATGTGCGGCGCTGCCCCACCCATGCGGTGCTCGGGGTCACGTCAGGTGTTGGCAACCGGGGCCGATATTCGGGTCATCGGCATGCTCGGCGTCGCCGGTCTCGTGGTCATGGCTGTCGCCTACTTCTGAGCTGTCAGCAAGGCGGCCAAGCCTGCCGCACACGCGGCGTCGAGGGACAGGGCGACCGCCGATGACCGGTCCGGCCGGGTGTCAGTCCGGAAGCTCGAGTGCACTGGTGGCCAGTTCGTCGTGGATGAGTCATTCTGATCCCGTCATGCGGCAAACGCCGGTGGGTCGGAATCATCCGCACCTCCCCATGAACTCATTCCTCGATATACCGGGCATTGGGGCACGCCCGGCGACCAGCGGCAGGCTGAGCCCGTGCTGGATACGGTGAGCCCCATGAGCAGAGGGGTCGTTCTGTGGCCAGACGATGCAACGTCATCGTCCATCGAGACCTTGTGGGTAGAACTCGAGGAAGCAGGAATTGCAACCCTGTCGACCGAAGGTCACGGGCGGCATCGACCACACGTGTCGCTGATGGTCGGAGAGGGGCTGGATCCTCAGGCTGCACAAGATGCACTTGTTCGTGTACCGCAACATCCGATTCCACTGCAGGCCGATTCTGTGGCGATCTTTCCCGGAGGGACGATCGTGCTCAACGTCGTGATGTCGAGAGCACTCATTGACGAACACCACCGGGTCGTCGCCCTCGTTGGAGACCTACTTGCTGAGCCCTGGTCGTTCTATCGTCCCGATCACTGGACCCCTCACCTCACGATCGCTCACAACCTCACTCCGACCGAGCTGGCGATCGCCCTTCCGATCATCGAAGTCAGCTTGCCCATAGCTGGAGTCCTTGATTCCGGAGGAATCGAAGATGGCAGCACCGGCGAACGATGGGTCCGTCTCCCTGCCGGTTAGCGATCGAGCGCACACCCGGCCCTCGGGGGCCGGCGGCGTCCGCACCGGTCTGCCTGTTAGCGTCGTGGGGTGATGAAGGTGGGAAGCCCATCGCTACGGCGGTTCGATGGATGGCTGGTTGGTCACCCATTGGCCGGCAGGATTGCGAGTGCACTGCTGTTCGGGTTCGGCTTATCTGTTGCGACCTACATCCGAACCACTTCCATCGGCGAAGCCTCGGTCACGGCAGTGGCGTCTGCCCTCTTGTTCGGCACGTTGGTGTACCCGCGGTTCGGCCCCCGCAGGTCGATTCGGAAGCTTCGATAACCGCCTCGCTCCCGGCGTTCGGGGACCGGCGCCAACCCTGTGCCCCCGTTGGATACGCTCATCGACATGAGCGAGCGCAGGAGTGCCTTTCGATTCTGGCCTGAAGGCTACGAGGCGCTTCAGAACCTGAATGGACTCGTCGAACGATCTGGCCTGGAGCGAGATCTACCGGATTTGGTGAAGATGCGGGCGTCCCAGATCAACGGTTGTGCCTATTGCATAGATATGCACTCCAAGGATGCCAGAATGCAAGGAGAGACCGAGCAGAGGCTCTACGCATTGAGCGCCTGGCGAGAGGCACCCTTTTTCCCGAACGGGAGCGGGGTGCCCTCGGGCTGACCGAAGCCGTCACGCTGATCGTCCAGACGGGGATTACGGAAGACGTCATCGAAAATGCATCCTCCGTATTTTCCCCCGAGGAACTTACGAGGCTTCTCTATTTGATCATCGAGATCAATGCCTGGAACCGACTGGCGGTTACGGCAGCCTCCCCCGAGCCTGGGAGCTACACATCACCAGATTGACAATGGCCGCCCACCCGGCGTTCTGAGGGAGGGTCAGCCGGCCTGATGCCTTCCGATCACCATGGAGCACGAACTCATTGGAGGCGAACCGCTCCATCGGCTCCAGTGGGGAGATGTACCTGGATCGACGGTGCAGCGAGTGGTCGCATCGGGCCGGTGTACGGACATAGCCACCTACGACGCAGTGCCGCCTGTTGCGCCTCGACGGTTCGCCATGGGGCTGGTTTCCCAGACGGGTCTCACGTTCGATCTTCTCCGGGATGCCGTTGAGTGGTTCCGGGAGCAGTCGCCCTCCCGCTTCACCGATCCGTACGCAGAGGAACAGGGGCCATCGACCCGCGGTGGGAGACACCCTCGTGCTCCGTCTGCGCCGCGGATCTAGAGTCCCCGACATGACCGAACCGACTCCGGCCCGCGCAGCCTCGGGTCCCACGCCCTTGACCCCCGAGGAGAGGGCTGAGCGCTCGTCGAGCTTTGGCAGAGCTGCCTCACTCTATGAGCGGTTCCGGCCGGGGCCGCCCGTCCAGTCGGTGGAGTGGCTGCTTGCGGACGGGCCGTCAACCGTGGTGGACCTGGGTGCGGGAACCGGGGCTCTCAGCCGCCTCCTGCTTCATCGGGTCCCTTCGGTAATCGCCGTGGAGCCGGACGATCTGATGCGGGGCGTATTGGAGCAGAACCTACCGACAGTCACCGCGGTGGCCGGACGAGGGGAGTCAATGCCGCTGTCGGACGATTCGGCAGACGCAGTACTCGCCTCATCATCGTGGCACTGGGTCGACGTGGTTCCAGCCCTTCGCGAAGTGGCGCGGGTTCTCGTGCCGGGCGGCACCCTCGGAGCAGTGTGGTCCGGCCCCGACCCAGAAGGCCCGTTTCTCATGCAAGCCCAGGCTCTCCTGGGAGCCGGAACGTCCTCTGACACCGATGGCGGCGCCGTGCCCGGTGGGGGCTCAGACATCGCCGAGATGCTGCTCGACGCACAGCGATTCGAGACCGTCCTGGCTATCCCAGATGGTGAGCCGTTCGCCGAGCCTGTCCAGCACGTGCACCGGTGGGACATCGCCCTGAACGCCGATGAACTCATCGGCCCGCTGGGCACCTTCAGCTGGATCATCCTCATGCCGGAGGAGCAGCGGAGGGCTGTGTTGGCCGAGGCCAGGCGTCTCCTCCGAGACGGGCTCGGCGTCGAGGGCGAAGTCACCGTCGACGTGACCTATCGGTCGGAGGCCTGGCGGACTCGCTTGCTCGACTGAGCCACCGGCCCGGCGTTCCGGGGCAGGGCGGAGGCATCGATTGCCAAGCTGATCAGCCTCTAGTCAACTGGTGCCCATGGCCTTCAACATAGGCATTGTCGGTGCTGGCATCGGTGGGCTGACGGCCGCTATCGCCCTCCGCCAGAAGGGGCACTCGGTGCATCTCATCGAGCGGGCGGCTGAGCTGGCCGATGTTGGTGCGGCCGTC
>PMFY01000029.1 GCA_003157945.1 Acidimicrobiaceae bacterium
AGTAGGACTGCGGGTCAGTAGGGAGGGGCGAACAGCCCGACCAGCGTGCCGAGGCCGGCGGCCACGTCCTCCCAGGCCGCGACGGCCAGGTCCACCACAGCCAACGAGCACGTGGCCAGGCCGTGCGAACCCAGGCGGTCACGCCCGGGGGACGCGTCGGACGCCAGGTCGTGGGCCAGGTGGGACACGGTCGGGTTGTGCCCCACGACCAGGACGGCCGCCGGGTCACCGTCGACCTCGCGCACGTAGGCCAGCACCGTCTCCGGCTCGGCGGAGTACAAGCTCTGGTAGGTGTCGGTGCGGATCCGGGCGCCCAGTCCCCCGCACACCAGGCCGGCGGTCTCCACGGTGCGGGCGGCCGCCGACACCAGGGCCACCCCGGGAAGGACCAGGCCCGGCATGTCGAGCACCGGTCCGCCGGCCGCCAATCGGGCCCCGAGCGCGGCGGCGTCCCGCCGGCCGCGGGCGGTCAGCGGGCGGTCCCGGTCCCGTCCTCCTGCGGGCGGCTCGGCGGCTGCCTTGGCGTGGCGCAGGATCCACAACTGTCGGATGCCGGATGGCCGGAGGTCGTCCATCCCCCCATGGTGGCCCACCGGGCGGACCCGGAGGCGACGGTCGGTCCGGCCGGTGCCGTCAGGCGTCGACCTCGCGTCGACCCTCGAGTGCCCGGCCCAGCGTGAGTTCGTCGGCGTACTCGAGGTCACCCCCGACCGGCAGACCCGACGCGATGCGTGTCACGGTGAGGCCCAGTGGCTTGAGCAGTCGGGCCAGGTACATGGCCGTGGCCTCGCCCTCGAGGTTGGGGTTGGTGCAGAGGATGACCTCGGTGATGCCTTCGTCATCGAGGCGACCCAGGAGCTCGCGCACCCGGAGCTGCTCGGGCCCGATGCCCTCGATGGGGTTCAGCGAGCCCTGCAGCACGTGATAGCGACCGGAGAACTCACCCGTCTTCTCCACCGAGACGATGTCGCGGGGATCCTCCACCACACAGACCACGGTGGCGTCACGGCGGTCGTCGAGGCAGATGGCGCACTCGCCGCCCTCGGCCACGTTGAAGCAGCGCGTGCACAGGGTGATCCGCTCCTTGACGGCGATGATGGCCTCGGCCAGGCGCAGGGCGTCCTCGGGGGCCACCTTCAGCAGGTGGAAGGTGATCCGCTGCGCCGACTTCGGACCGATGCCCGGTAGTCGGCCCATCTCGTCGATGAGGTTCTGCAATGGTCCGTTGAAGACGGCCACCTACCCCACCTCCTCGGCGCCGGGGAAGGCCTGGAGGAGGCGCGCCTCGGCCGAGTTGTCGATCTCGGCGACCTGGAGGTCGTCGGCCTCGAAGACGGCCAGGTCCTCGACGTCCTCCGGGTCGGACGCCACGGCCGGGGACGGCGGGGTGGGCCCGGGCTCGTCGTCGGTCGGCTCGGTGGGCGCTCCCGGCGCACCGTCGACCACGAGGACGAGTGGGACCGGACGGCCGAACTGGTCGGCCAGTGCGGCCTCGACCTCGGGGCGCATGTCCTCACACCGGTTGCGGTGGATGTCGTTGGGCAGGCCGAACTGGGCCCGGCCGCCTTCGGCGGACACGAACCGGCCCGCCTGGAAGAGCGCCTTGGCCTTCGGCCGCAGGCGCCCGATCACGTGGTCGCCCCACGCCTGGACGAGCTCGTCACGGCTCGGGAAGGGCGCCGCAGCGTCGGGGACGGACGGAGCCGAGGCCTCCGACGGGTGGGCGACGGGCACGGAGGCCGCGGGCGCCTCGTCAGACTCGTCGGCCGCGATCGGAGTGGGCGGCGGCGCGGCCGCCGGAGCGGGCGGCACATCGTAGATCTCCGCATAGACGCTCCATTCCATGTCTTCCGCCACCGCGGCGCCTTCCTGCTGCTTTTTCAATTCCTGGAATTCTTGCAGCTCTCTGGCGGCGTCCTCGGCGCGGTCGGCCTGCCGGTAGACGCCATACAACTGGAAGTGGGGCGCGGCCAGGCGCGGGTTGAGATCGCGCGCCCGCTCGAACTCGCGGGCCGCGGCCGCCAGGTCGTTGCCCAGTTTGTAGAGGGCGCCAAGCTGGTAGTGCGTGGCCGGCTCGTCGGGCACCAGGCGCTCCATCTGCCGGAACTGCGCCAGCGCCCGGTCGAACTCCGCCTGCTTCTTGAACGCGATCCCCAGATTGAACCAGGTGTGCGGCAGTTTGGGATCGAGCTTCTGGACCTTCAGCAACAGTGCCGTGGCCGTTTCCAGGTCGCCCTGGCGCAGGAGGGCCAACCCGTAATTCAGTTGCTCGCGGACCGAGTCGGGCGCCAGTGCCAGCGCCTGCTTCAACTCCGCCACGGCCTCGGGGTGAGTGGTGGGATTCTCGTAGAACGCCTTGCCCAGATTGCGATGCTGCCACAGGCGCGGGTCGTTCGGACTTTGTCCCAGAACCAGCCAGCTTGCGCCGCCCATCGCGGCCAGTACCGCCGCCCACACGAACCCGCGAATTTTTCCGTGCATTCTATCTGACAGTATGCCAGCATTTCGTCCCCCGCCGGGGATGAGCGAGAATGATATTTGACCCACATCCTCACTCTCTCCGCCCGCGAACAAGCTCGCCTCGTCCTTGAACGCCAGCTCTCCTCCCGCGAGCTGATCGCCGCCCATCTGCAACAGATCGCCGCCGTGAACCCCGCGCTGAACGCCGCCGTGGAAGTGCTCCACGACCGCGCGCTGGACGATGCCGCCGCGGCCGACCGCGAATTGGCCGCCGGCACCCTGCGCGGCCCGCTGCAAGGTGTGCCGTTCAGCGTCAAGGACTCCATCGAGCAGGCGGGCACGCGCTGCACCGCCGGCACATTGGGCCGCAAGAACGCGGCGCCCTCCACTGCCGACGCCACGCTAGTCGCGCGCCTGCGCCACGCCGGCGCCATCCCCATCGCGCGCACCAATCTCCCCGACCTTCTCTTCGCATTCGAGAGCGCCAACCTCATCTACGGGCAGACCAACAATCCCTACGACGTGACCCGCACCTGCGGCGGCAGCAGCGGCGGAGAAGCCGCGCTCATCGC
>PMFY01000299.1 GCA_003157945.1 Acidimicrobiaceae bacterium
CCCCGGCCCTCGCCACCGCCGGGACGGGTGACGTGCTCTCGGGGGTCATCGGGGCCCTGCTGGCCCGGGGGGTGCCGGCCCTCGAGGCCGCCGCCCTGGGGGCGCACGTCCACGGGCGGGCCGGGGCCCTCGGCCATCCGTCGGGGCTGGTGGCCGGCGACCTGCCCGACCTGGTGGCCCGGGTCCTGGACGGCGACGGCCGCCACCGCACGAGCTGAGCAGCCGGCCGGTCGGGTGGCCGGTCGGGTGGGTGGCCGGACGGGGCCGGACGATACGATGCCGCGGATGGCCCCCGGAACCCGACTCGCCGAGCTCGCCGCCGAGGCCGCCGGGTGCACCCGGTGCCCCCTGGCCGCCACCCGGACCCAGGTCGTCTTCGGGGTGGGTGACCCGGACGCCGACCTGATGTTCGTGGGCGAGGCGCCCGGTCGGGACGAGGACCTCCGGGGTGAGCCGTTCGTCGGACGGTCGGGCCAGCTGCTCGACCGGCTGCTGGCCGAAGAGGTCGGCATCGGCCGGGAGCGCGTCTACATCGCCAACGTCGTCAAGTGCCGCCCGCCGGACAACCGGGACCCGAGACCCGAGGAAATCGGCGCCTGCCGCCCGTACCTCGACCAGCAGGTCGCCCTCATCGCCCCGAAGGTCGTGGTGACCCTCGGCAACTTCGCCACCCGGCTCCTGCTCGACACCGACCGCGGCATCACCACCCTGCGGGGCACGTCGTACCCGCTGGGCGACACCACGCTCGTGCCGACCTTCCACCCGGCCGCGGCCCTGCGGGGAGGCGGGGTCGTGCTGGCCCAGATGCGTGCCGACTTCGTGCGGGCCAAGCTGTTCATGGGCGCGACCCCGTGAGCCCGTCCCTCGAACTGGCCACCGCCTCGGCCCCGGACACGCGCGACCTGGCCGCGGCGCTGGCCGGTGTGTGCCGGGTCGGGGACGTGCTGCTCCTGTCCGGCGACCTCGGGGCCGGCAAGACGACGTTCGCCCAGGGGTTCGGCCGGGCGCTCGGCATCGAGGAGCCGGTCACCAGCCCGACGTTCACCCTCGTCCGGCAGTACGAGGTGGCGCCGGGGGCGAACGGGGTGCGCACGCTCCTGCACGCCGACGTCTACCGGCTCGACAACCTCGGCGAGATCGCCGACCTCGGCCTCGGCCAGCTCGTGGAGGACGGGGGCGTCGCCCTGGTCGAGTGGGGTGACGCCGCCGCGCCGGTGCTGGGCACCGGGGCCCTGTCGTTGCTGCTCGAGGTCGATCCCGACGACGAGGGGCGGAGGCGCATCGCCGTCACCGGCGCCGGTGCCCCGTGGGACGACCGCTGGGTCGCCCTGGCGTCGGCCCTCGCCCCCTGGGCGGCCGGGGCGTGAACGTGCTCGCCGTGGAGACGGCCACCGACCTGGTCGGTGCGGCCGTGGCCCGCCACGGGTCCGTGGCCGAGCGCAGCCACCTGGGTGGCCGCGCCCACGCCGAGCTGCTGGCCCCGGCGATCGAGGAGGTGTGCGCGCTGTCCGGCTGCGCGCTGGGCGACCTCGACGCCCTGGCCGTGGACGTCGGACCCGGCCTGTTCACCGGGCTGCGGGTCGGGGTGGCCACGGCCAAGGCCCTGGGCCAGGCGCTCGGCCTCGGCGTCCTCGCCGTGTCGAGCCTCGACGTCCTGGCCGCCGGCGCCTACGAGGTGGCCCCGGGTGCCCGCTCCGCCCGGATGGTGACCGTGGTCGACGCCCGCCGGGGAGAGGTCTTCGCCGCGGCCTACGCCGCCGGCCCCGACGGGGGCGGCCCCGATGGCCCGGACCCGGCGGCCGTCCGTACCGACCGGGAGGGCGCCCTGTCACCCGACGACCTGGTCGACTGGTGCGACGAACTCGCCGGTGCCGGGCCGCTGCTGGTCGTCGGGGACGGCGCCGTGCGCTACCTGGACCGGCTGGCGCCCCGGCCGGGCCTCGACGTCGGCCTGGTCGGGACGGTCACGGCCCCGTCGCCCGCGGCTCTGGTCCGCCTGGCGGTGCGGCGCCTGGCCGCCGGTGCGGTGCCCGCGGCCCCGGGCGATGTGGTGCCCGACTACCGCCGAGCGGCCGACGCCCGGATCAACTGGGAGGAACGCGCGCCGCAGCGGTCGGCCCCGGCCCCGCCGGAGGGCCGCCGGTGACGGTGCCGGCCGGTGCCGCAGGGACGGCCCCGCCGGGGGGCCGCCTGCCGGTGGTGGTGGCGCCGCTGCGGTCCCGCGACCTGAAGGCCGTGCTGCGCATCGAAGGGGACGTCTTCGACGAGCCGTGGAGCCGCCAGCTCTTCGAGAGCGAGCTGGCCCAGCGGGCGTCCCGGGCCTACCGGGCGGCCTGGGTGGGCACCGACCTGGTGGGCTACGCCGGCCAGATGGCCGTCGACGACGAGGCCCACGTCAACAACATCGCGGTCGCCCCCGCCTGGGTGGGACGACGGCTGGGCACGGTGCTCCTCTACGACCTGGTGCGCACGGCGCTGGCGCGCGGCGCGGCCCACCTCACGCTCGAGGTGGCCGTGGGCAACGAGCCGGCGATCGCCCTCTACCGGCGGTTCGGTCTGGCCCCGGTGGGCGTGCGGCCGAACTACTACCGCGACGGTGACGCCCTGATCATGTGGGTGCGCGACATCGACTCCGGTGCGTACGCGACGCGGCTGGCCGGCATCGGCTCGACCCTGGCCGAGACGGTCGACCTGGAGCGGCGCGACTGACCCCCTGTCCCCGTCACCTCGGGCGGGGTAGCTTCGGGACGTGCTCGACCACGTCTCGATCCAGTGTGGGGACGCCGCCGCCAGCGGCGCGTTCTACGACGCCGTCCTGGCCCCGCTCGGCGTGACCCGGGTCATGGACTTCGGTGGGGCCGTCGGCTACGGCGCCGACGGCCAGCCGGACTTCTGGATCGGCCCCGCCGCCAACGGGGGACCGAACCGCGAGAACCACCTGGCCTTCGCCGCCGCCGACCGGGACGCCGTGCGGGCCTTCTTCGACGCCGCCGTCGCCCGCGGGG
Source organism: Acidimicrobiaceae bacterium (assembly GCA_003157945.1). The sequence goes on from PMFY01000299.1 coordinate 3,006, forward strand.
CCGAGGTGCTGCACGAGCCGCGCGAGTGGCCCGAGTACCACCCGGGCTACTACGGGGCCTTCGTGCGGGACCCCGACGGCAACAACGTCGAGGCCGTCTGCCACACCCCGCAGTAGGCGCCCCCCGGTCCGGGTCGACCCGACCCGCTCTAGTGTCGGTGCCGTGAACGGCACCTCCGACCGACCCATCGTCCGGGTGCTCGGCATCGAGACGTCGTGCGACGAGACGGCGGCGGCCGTGGTGGATTCCGGCACCACCATCGTGTCCTCGGTGGTGAGCAGTCAGATCGATCTGCACGCCCGCTACGGCGGCGTCGTGCCCGAACTGGCGGGCCGCGCCCACGTGGAGCTGCTGACGCCGGTGCTGGCCGACGCGCTCGGGCAGGCCGGGTCCGACCCCACCGGGCGGGGGATCGACGGGATCGCCGTGACCCACGGACCCGGACTCATCGGCTCGTTGCTGGTCGGCGTGGCCGAGGCCAAGGCCCT
>PMFY01000141.1 GCA_003157945.1 Acidimicrobiaceae bacterium
GCCTGCATGTTCAAGGTTGGCGGAAAGAGCAAGTCCGTTATGCACCGGACGCGGGACGGTGCCGAAGCTCAGAGTAACGCGGAGGCCAGCGATGAGCAAGGGGTTGGAGAGAAGTCAGGCAACGGTGTTTACAGGCATCGATGTGAGTGCGGCGACGCTTGCCGTGGCGGTTCAACAGGCGGGCCGGGATGGCTTCCGGCAGAAGGAGTTCGCCAACTCGGCCTGCGGGCATAAGCGGTTGATCGCCTGGTTGCTCGAGTGCGGCGGTCGGGTGCGGGTGTCGCTGGAGGCGACGGGGACGTACTCTCTGGATGTGGCGCTGGCGTTGGACGCGGCCGAGGGGATCGAGGTCGTGACCACGAGCACCGTCACGGGCGAGGGGCTGGAGCGCCTGCGGGAGCTCACCGCCGGCCGCACCGTGGTACTCCTCGGTGCGTCCGGGGCCGGAAAGTCGACGCTGACCAACATCCTGCTCGGCGACGAGGCCATGGAGACCGGCGAAGTGGGTCGCACGGGAGAGGGCCGCCACACCACGACCCGACGGGAGCTGCTGCCATTGCCCGGCGGTGGCGCGATCATCGACACGCCGGGGATCCGGGCCGCCACCGCGTGGGAGGACGACGAGGCGGACGAGCCCCCATCACCGTTCCCGGACCTCGACGAGCTCGCCGAGGAGTGCCGGTTCTCCGACTGCGCGCACGACGGGACGCCGGGGTGTGCGTTGGGTCAGGCCGTGGCCGACGGCACCCTGGCGCCGTCGCGGCTCGCCGCTTACCGCTCCTACGTCGCCGAGCAGGCCGGGCGCTCCGAGGCCAAGGAGTCCGCCGCCCGCCAGGGCCGTCGTGACCGCAACCGCCGACACCGGCCGTGAGCCGGTCCGCGCCGTGCCGGTTCTGGCGCGCCGGTGGACGCATCCGGCCGCCATCCGCGAGACCCACGTCCCGTGGCTGATCGGGCACCCCAGGTCATTCCGCTGCGGTTGCAGCACCCCGAGGAGATGTTCGTCCTGGGGCAGACCGACCTGTTCTCGGAGCACCGCAATTTCCTGACCGGGGTGGAGCGCGCCATCAGCACGCTGCGGGGCCACCGGTCGGGCCGGCCGGTCCGGCTCGAGGTGACGCTGCCGGTCTCCCAGGTCGACGACGGGACAGCGGAGCGCATCCGCCGGACACTCGGTCGCTACTGCGACGACCGCATCGACTACAACCAGCGGGAGCGGCGGGCCACTCGCTTCGACGGGCTGTCCTACCTGTGGGTGGGGATGCCCATCGTCATCCTCGGGTTCCTCATCGTGACCCTCGCCGCCCACGTCGCCGGGCGGGGGCAGGGGTCCAACCTGGTGCTCGACTCGGGCGGATGGGTCCTCGTGTGGGTCGGCCTGTGGTTTCCGCTCGACACGCTGGTGTTCACGCCGCTGGCCTACAGCCGGGAGATCCGGGCCCTGGAACGGCTGCGGGCCGCCAGCGTGACGGTGGAACCGGACCCCCTCCTCCCGGCGCAGTGACCATCCGGCCCACGGCTCCCCCCGCGTCGGCCGGCGGCTACCGCCGACGCAGTGCTGCGTCCGTCAGCGAGGGCGGCTGCCAGCCCGGGTCTGCGCCGCCGATGTTCTGTCCCGGCGGGGCGATCTCGTCGATCCGGTCGAGCACGTCATCGCCGAGCGTGACGTCGGCGGTGACCAGTTGGGACTCGAGCTGCTCCATGGTGCGCGGCCCGATGATGGGACAGGTGACGGCGGGATGCGCCTGCACGAAGGCCAGGGACAGCTCGAGGAGCGAGTGGCCGGCCTCGGCGGCCACCTTCTCGAGATCGACGATCGCGGCCAACTTCGCCTGGTTCACGGGAAGCGACAGGTCGTAGCGGTCCGGGAGCATGGCCGAGCGTCGGGAGGTGTTCTCCTTCCCCTCGCCGAACGCCCCCGACAGCCAGCCTCCGGCCAGGGGGCTCCAGCTGAGCACACCCATGCCGTACTGCTGGCAGACCGGCAACAGGTCGGCTTCGATGCCACGGGCGAGGATCGAGTACTGGGGCTGCTCCGTCCGGAACCGTTCGCGGCCCCGCCGTTCGGCCACCCAGTGCGACTCGACCACCTGGTGGGCCGGGAACGTGGAGCAGCCGGCGTACCGGATCTTGCCCGCGTGGACCAGGTCGCTCAGCGCGGCGAGCGTGTCGTCGATGTCGGTCTCGGGCGACGGGCGGTGGATCTGGTAGAGGTCGAGGTACTCGGTGTCGAGGCGTCGCAGGCTGTGCTCGCACTCGGCGATCACCCATCGGCGTGAGTTGCCCTGGGCGTTGGGATCCCCCGACATCGGCCCGTGCACCTTGGTGGCGAGCACGACGTGGTCGCGGTCGAGGGTCTTCAGTGCCTTGCCCACGATGACCTCGGACTCACCGAAGGAGTACATGTCGGCCGTGTCGATGAAGTTAATCCCGGCATCGACGGCACGATGGATGATGCGGACCGAGTCGTCGTGGTCCTGGTTGCCCCAGGCGCCGAACATCATGGCCCCGAGGCAGAGCCGACTGACCTGTACTCCGGTGGTGCCGAGCGTGCGGTAGTCCATTCCCCCAGACAACCACACCGGCGCGGCGCCTGTCGGGGGTGGCGGATCACGTCGCCGGCGCGGGTCTCCGACGGGTCGACCACCGTTCGTGGGACCGGATCGATCGCGTTGGCCGTCGGCGCACCCTCTCGGTACTATCGAACGTATGTTCGTATCCGTGCCCGACCGGCACCTGTCCCGGGAACGGGACCCGGCGGCCCTGGCCGCCCTGGCCGNNGCCGCCCTGGCCGCCCTGGCCGAACGCACCCGTCCGGTCGCCGCCAGCCGCACCCGGCTCCTGCCGGTCACCCCGGCGCTGGCCGACCTCCTGCCCGACGGGGCACTGCGGCGTGGGAGCACACTGACCGTCGGAGGGCCCGGCGACGACGGTGCCCTCAGCATGGCCCTGGCCCTGGTGGCCGCAGCCTCCGGCACCGGGGCGTGGTGCGCACTGGTCGGCCACCCCGGCCTCGGGGCCGTGGCCGCCGGCGACCTCGGCGTCGACCTGGGACGACTGGCCCTCCTCCCCCGACCGGGCCCGGCGTGGGCCGAGGCCACCGCCGCCGTACTGGAGGGGGTCGACCTGGTCGTGCTGTGCCCACCGTTCCCACCCCGTCGGGACATGGCCCGACGCCTGGTGGCCCGGACCCGTGAGCGACGGGCCGTCCTGGTGGTGGTCCCGGGGCGGGCCGGGTGGCCGGAGCCGCCCGACCTGCAGCTGCGGATCAGCGACGTCGCCTGGGAGGGAGCCACCGGCAGTGGGGGCCACCTCCGCCGTCGGCGGATGACGGTCACCGCCACCGGGCGCCGGTCGGCGGCCCGGCCGACGCGCCGGGCGCTCTGGCTGCCCGACGCCGACGGGACGGTCACCCCGACCGGGTACGTCGGGACGGGGGGCTGAGGTGGACCGCCTCCTGGTCGTACGGTGTCCCACGCTCCTCTCGGAGGACGAGGACGGGGCGGCGTTGCGCACCTTCGCCGAGGTGCTCACCGCCGTCGAGGCCTACTGCCCGTGGGTGATCCCGGTGCGTCCCGGCATCTGCTCGCTCCCCGCCCGGGGACCGGCCCGCTACTTCGGGGGCGAGGAGGCCCTGGTCGACCTGGTCCACGAGGCGGCGTCCGGGGTCAGCCCGGCCGAGGTCGGCATCGCCGACGGACTGTTCGCCGCCGTGCTCGCCGCCCGCCGCGGGGTGGTCGTCCCCGCCGGGGGGACGCCGGCGTTCCTGGCCCCGCTGCCGGTGGGCATCCTCGGTCAGCCCGACCTGGCCGAACTGCTCGACCGCCTGGGCGTCCGTACCCTGGGCGGGTTCGCCGCACTGCCCGACGCCGACATCCTCGGTCGGTTCGGCGCCGACGGTGCCCACGGACACCGGGTGGCCGGCGGCCGCAGCGGTGAGCTGGCCGACCTCCGCCAACCCCGCATCGCCCGCCTGCTCGGCACCGACGACCCCCCCGACGCACCGGTGGTGATCGAACCCGGCTTCTGGGGTGGCGTCAGCGACACCGACGCCCGGGCGGCCCGGTGCCTGGCCGCCGCCCAGGAACTGCTCGGTCCGGACGGCGTGGTGACCGCCCATCTCCAGGGGGGGCGCAGCCCGGCCGAACAGTCCCGTCTCGTGACCTGGACCACCGGGGGGCGGCCGGGGGGTCCCACTGGAGGTGCGCCCCCCGTACCGGAGCCCGGCGCCCCGTGGCCCGGACGGATCCCCCCGCCGGCCCCGGCCGTGGTCCACCCCGACCCGGTCCGGGCGGACCTGGCCGACCCCCGGGGGGAGCCGGTGCGCGTCTCGGCCCGGGGCCTGCTGACCTCGTCCCCCGACCGGCTGTCGGTGGAGGGTGGCCCGTGGGAGCCACTGTCCGGCTGGGCGGGACCGTGGCCGGCCGACGAGCGCTGGTGGTCGCGGTCGCGGCGGCGGGCCGCCCGGCTGCAGGCGGTCACCGCCCGCTCGGCCCACCTCCTCCTGGCCGAGCGCGGCCGGTGGTGGGTCGAGGCGACCTACGGCTGAGACGACCGGACCGACGATGCCCTACGCAGAGCTCCACGC
>PMFY01000395.1 GCA_003157945.1 Acidimicrobiaceae bacterium
CGGCGGCCAGCACCGCGGCCAGCCGGTCCGGCTCGAGTACCGGCGCGCCCATCAGCGCCACCGCCACACGGTGGAGGGCCACCGTCCCGGAGGGAGGGGCCGGCCCGACCCGCGCCGTCCCGTCGGCGGAGTCGGCGTGGGGCACCACGAGCCCGCTGACCAGGGCACGTGCCACCGCCTTCGTGCCCTTGACGCCGAAGGCGGCCCGCACCGCGGCCCGGGGTGTCGCCGCCCCGAGCAGCGGTGCGGCCCACCGGGGCACCTCGCGCACCGTCGCCGCCCCCGTGTCGTAGGCGGCACCGAGCAGGGGCAGCGCCGCGCCTCCGACCACGGCCAGCAGGCCGACCGCGACGGGGTCGGCCGGGCGCCACATCCGGGTCCCGTCGGCCAGGGACACGATCCACCGCGCCACCGTCGCCCCGGCCGAGCCGTCGGCGCACGGGCCCGGACCGACGGGCATCACCTGGCCGAACAGGTCGGGTTGGAGGGACACGTCGACCGTCCGCGACGTCGGCGGCAGGGCCAGCTCGACGCGGAGCCGGTCGTGGTGGACGCCCATCACGAACGTCGTCGTCGGTGCCCGGGCACCGCGGCTCCCCCCATCCGCCACCTCGAGGACGGCGCCGGCGCCGCGCCGCTCCCACCCGAGGAGGTGGCCGTCCACCCCGATCCGCTCCATGCGGAGACGGTAGCGAACAGACGTTCGTGCCGCCCGACGGGGTGGAACCCCCTGGTCGGCGCGCCTCCGCCGGCCCCGGCGCGCCGGGGCCGGCGCCTCTACGGTGGGTGACGTGCACCTGCTGCCGCTCCGACTCGAGGCCGAACTGTCCGAACCCGCCGGCACCCGTGTGGAGGTGGCGGACCTCGAGGGCACGGGCCAGGCCTTCGGACTCGGTCCGCTCGAGGTCGACCTCGAGCTGCACGACTTCGGCCTGGAGTGGTCGGTCGCCACCCGGGGCGACCGCGCCGTGCGGGTGCGCTCGGTCTCGTTCGTCTACGGCGTGGCCGGGGGGCGGGGTCCGGTGCGGCTGCTGCGCAACGGCTACCAGTCCTGGAGCCCGACCGGCGTCGGCGTGGTCGGCGTCGACGTCGACCCCTCGATCCGGGCCGACTTCCCCTTCCTCCAGGCCGTGCACCACGCCGACCAGCGCCGGGCACGGACCGGTGAGCTCCGGTCGGAGTGGGTGACGGTGCTGGCCGACGACCCCGGACCGGGCTCGACCTGCGTGCTCGTGGGCTTCGACGGGGGTGACCGTCACGACGGGACGCTGCGCGTCGCCGAGGTCGACGGCACCGTCGAGGTCCGGGTCGAGGCCTTCCTGGGCGACGCGGTCCTCGAGGCCGGCGGGCGCCGCCAGCTCCACGCCGTGCACGTCGAGACCGGGGCGGCGGCGGAGGCCTCCGCGCTGCTCGAGCGGTGGGCCGACCTGGCCGGCCGGGTGGGCGGGGCCCGGACGGCGGCGCCCTTCCAGGTGGGTTGGTGCAGCTGGTACCAGTACTTCCACGACGTGACCGAGGCCGACATCGCGTCCAACCTGGCGCTCGCCGACCCGTGGCCGTTCGACGTCTTCCAGATCGACGACGGCTACCAGGCCGCCATCGGCGACTGGCTCGACACCAACGCCCGCTTCCCCTCGGACCTCGCCGGCCTCGCCGGGTCGATCCGGGCGTCGGGTCGCACCCCCGGCCTGTGGCTCGCCCCCTTCCTGGTCGCCCCCGACTCCGAGGTGGTGCGCCACCACCCGGACTGGATCGCCCGGCACCTCGTCGACGGCGTCGACACCGGACCGTTGCGGACGTGGTGGAACCCGCCGTGGGGAGGCGGCGAGGACGGGTTCATGTACGGCCTCGACACCACCCATCCCGGCGTGGCCGCCCACCTCGAGGCCGTGGCCGCGGCGGTGGTGGACGCCGGGTTCCCCTACCTGAAGCTGGACTTCACCTTCTCGCCGAGCGTCGACGGCGGCTACGTCGACCCGGCCCGGACGCCGGCCGAGCGGGTGCGCGACGGGTTCGCCGCCATCCGCCGGGGTGCCGGCCCGGACGCGTTCCTGCTGGGGTGCGGGGTGCCCCTGGCCAACGTGGTCGGCCTGGTGGACGCCAACCGCATCGGCCCCGACGTCGCCCCGACCTGGTCGCTCGACCCGTCGGCCGAGGTGGTGGCCGGCTACCTCGGCTCCCAGCCGGCCACCGCCCACGCATTCACGAACACCCTCACCCGCGCCTACATGCACCGTCGCCTGTGGCTCAACGATCCCGACTGCGTGATGCTGCGCACCGAGGGCACCGGCCTGTCGCCGGCCGCCGCCCGCACCTGGGCCCACACGGTGGGTCTGTCCGGCGGGATGGCACTCGTGTCCGACGACCTCGCGCTCCTGGGAGCCGACGCCCGTGCCCTGCTCGACGAGACGGTGGCGCTCGGACGGGCCACCGACGCCGACGCCCGGGCCGGTGGCGGCCCGCGCTGTCCCGACCTGCTCGAGCACGCCACACCCCGGCGGCTCACGTCCGTGGCCGGTGACCTGGCCGCCGACCCGCTCACCGGGGCCTCCGAGCTGGTCGTCGCCGACCCCGGCTGACCCCGGGGCGCCGCAGGTGGCGCCGGGACGTGGGGCCGGGAAGGAGAACGCGGTTGGTAGGGTCGTCGGATGGACCCGCGGGCGCAGATCGCCGAGGCGCACGCCGTCGGTCGAGCCGTGACCGTGGGCGGCATCGAGCAGGTGCGGGCCCAGGCCCTCGTCCAGGTGCGCCGGTCGATGGGCATGACCCGTGAACCACCGGCCCCCTGCCTCGATCCGGACCTCGCCTACATCGCCCCCGACTCGGTCGTCCGCCGCGTCCACGGCGACCTTCCCGCCATGCTGATCGGCGGCCTGTCGGCCCTCCTCTTCCAGATGCTCCACCCGCTGGCCATGGCCGGTGTGGCCCAGCACTCCAACTACCGCAGCGACCCGCTCGGCCGGCTCGAGCGCACGGCCTCGTTCCTCGGGACCACCACGTTCGGCACCGTGGACGAGGCCCGGGTCGCCATCGACCGCGTGCGCCGGGTCCACGGGCACGTCCGGGGCGTGGCCTCCGACGGACGCCCGTACGCCGCCACCGACCCGGACCTGCTCACCTGGGTCCACGCCGCCGAGGTGTCGAGCTTCCTGGCCGCCGCGCGGGTCTACGCCCCGTCGCCGCCGACGCCGGCGGAGGCCGACGAGTACCTGGACCGGATGGCCGGGGTGGCCCGCGACCTCGGTGCCGTCGACGTGCCCCGGTCGACCGTCGAACTCGGCGCCTACTTCGTGTCGGTCCGGCCGCGGCTCCGCTTCACCCCCGAAGCCCGGGACGCCCGCAATTTCGTGCTGCGGGGCGTCGGCCGGTGGCCCCACGAGGTCGCCACCTACGGCCTGCTGGTCGGGGCCGCCCAGGGCGTCCTGCCCACCTGGGCCCGTCGCCAGCTGCGCCTGCCGTCGCTGCCCGCCGGCGACCTCCTGGCCGTGCGGCCCTCGGCGCGGCTGCTCGGGACCGCCTTCCGCTGGGTCGTCAGCCCCGCGGCATCCGTCCCGGCGGCGTCCGGGCGCTGACCGCGGGCGGCGGCTCCCCGTCGGCGCCCCAGGCGGCGGTACGTCCGGTCAGTGGACGGCGCGGAGGGTCGGGCCCTCCCCCTCGTCCCCACCGTCGTCCGCTGCCGGCGCGGCCGGCCGTTCGGACTCGGCCAGGGGCGACGTCGCCGGACGGTGCTCCCCGGCCAGGGTCAGGACCTCGTCGAAGCCCTGCCGGAGGCAGTCGACCAGCACGCCCGCATCGGGCACCGCCGCCGTGTCGACGTTGACCCCGACGCAGCACGTCCCGCAGTAGGAGAGGAGCGTCACGTTGAGGGCCGCCCCGGTGGTCGGGCCGAAGGCGTAGTAACCGGTCACGCGCGCACCGGCCAGGTAGAGGTCCACCGGGACCCCGGGCACGTCGCTGGCCAGGAAGTCGACGTGCTTGAGCATCGAGCCGACCACCCCGGAGGGCAGCAGGTTGAGCACGCCGGCCACCGCGTCCGACAGCGGCAGCGCCTCCTCGTAGCGGGCGGCGCGGCACAACCAGCCCGTCATCCGCACCCGTGCGCCCGGGTCGGCCTCGCCGACCGGCACGGTGAACCGTTCGAGCGTGATGCGGTTGCCACCCACCGGGTCCGACTCCCGGCGCATGGAGATGGGCATCGTCACCCGGAGGTCCTTGACCGCGGTCCCGTGCAGCGCGTGGTACCGGCGCAGGCCCCCGGTCACCGATGCCACGAATGCGTCGTTGAGTGTCGAACCCACGGCCGCGCCGGCGGCCTTCAGCTCGGCGACGTCGACCTCGATCATGTCCAGGTGGCGTCCGAGGCCACGGCGACGCATGATCGGCGACAGCGTGTCCGACACCGGCATGACGAACCGGCCGAGCGAGCTGGCGGTGGCCAGGACGTCCAGCGTCGAGCGCACCGGATGGCGCACCGTCGTGGTGGCGGTGGGCACGATCCGGCCCACGCCGCCCCGGGCCGTCGAGGCCAGGCTGCGCACCGAGCGGAGCAGGGCCTCGCGGGTCAGCTCCGGTCCACTCGGCACCGGCTCGGGCCCGACGTCCTCGACCGGCACCACGGGCTCCGGCTCGGGCACGAGTTCGAAGAGGAGGTAGCCCAGCTGCACGGCACCGAGGCCGTCCGTCAGGGAGTGGTGGAGCTTCAGGACCAGGGCCGCCCGGTCACCCTCCAGGCCCTCGATGAGGGTCATGGCCCAGAGCGGACGGCTGGGGTCGAACTCGGTCATGGCCTCGGACCGGGCGAATTCGACGACCGTACGCGGCGTGTGCGGGTGGGGGGCGTCGATCCGCCGCAGGTGGATGGACAGGTCGAGGTCGCAGTCGACCCAGCGGGGCGTGGCGAACAGGCCGGGTGGGCGCACCGGGCGCTGGCGGAACCGCGGGGCGATCCGGGTGGCCCGGTCGAGCCGGGCGGTCAGCACCTCCAGGTCGGGACGGGCGTCCAGCCACGTCACCCCCACGATGGTCGACCGCAGTCCCGGGTCGTGTTCCATGTTCCAGGCCAACGCATCGGTGTGCCGCATGAACTGGTCGTCGTAGCGTGCCATGGTCCCTCCTCCCACGCTGGGGTGAACCTACGACGGCTCCGCCGGGGCGGGCAGGGCCGAACGGCACATTTCCGGGCACCTCCCTGACCAGGGGTTCCGGGGCGGCTTGTCGGCCGCACCCACCGCCCGGTAGATTCGTGGTCTCGTGTTTCGCTCCGGATCGACCCCGTTGACGGGGCCAGACGCAGCGAGGCGGGCCCGTCGATCGTTCCGGGCCCTGTGCCTCCCCCTGCTGGTGGTCGCCGCATGCCTGCCCCTCGGGGCGGGACTCCGTCCCGTCGGCGCCGACACCATCGGCAGCCTCCAGTCCCAGGCCGCCACCGTGTCCCAGCGTCTGGTGCTCGAACAGCTCCAGGTCGACGCCGCCCGCCAGGAGACCTCGGTGGTGTCGGCCGAGGTGGCCGCCGACACCCAGGCCATCGACCAGTTGAACCAGCAGCTGGCCGCAGACCAGCGCGACCTCGCCCAGCACCTGCACGTGGTCCAGAGCCAGGCCATCCAGTCCTACATCGACTCGGGTGCCGACTCGTCGAGCAGTGACACCACCCTGTTCGCCGGTGGCTCGTCCCGGGCCCAGGCGGCGAGCGAGTACGCCAGCCTGGCCGTGGGCAACATCACGACCCAGATGGACCAGCTGCACACGGCCCAGCACGCCCTCCAGGCCCAGGAGTCGGCCCTCCAGGCGCGCCAGGCGCAGGACCGGGCCGACCAGGCCCGACAGTCCGCGGCCCTGGACCGGGCGGCCGCCGCGGCCGCCTCACTGCAGGCCCAACAGGCCCAGGTGACCGGGCAGCTGGCCGCCGCCGTGTCCGCCCAACAGGCGGCCCTGGACCGGGCGGCCGCGGCCGCCGTGGCCCGCGCGCCGAAGGTGGCGACGCCGAGCACCACCTCGGCCACCATCGCCTCGCGCCCACCGGCCACCGTCACGGCCCCGTCGACCGGGGGCACCCCGGCACCCCCGGCCCCCGCCTCGAACGGTGACCCCTATCCGAACCTGGCCGACCCGGCGCTCAACTCCTTCCTGACCTGCGTGGTCCAGGCCGAGTCCGGGGGCGACTACAGCATCGTCTCCCCCAACGGCCTCTACATGGGGGCGTTCCAGTTCAGCCAGTCCACCTGGAACACGGCCGCCTCGGCCGCCGGGCTCGGGCTCCTGGTCGGGGTCCCGCCGAACGAGGCGACCAAGCCCGAGCAGGACTCGGTGGCCGTCGCCCTCTACGCCCTCGACGGTGAGCAGCCGTGGCTGGGCGACCGCTGCAGCCAGTAGCTCGTCCACTTCCGCCGCCCGGCGGCGCGACCGCTCAGTGGAGCGTGCAGCGACCCGTGCCGGCGCACGCCCCGCACGCCTCCGCCCGACCGGCGGCGTGCTCGAGGCACCGGGTCACCCGCCGGTCCACCAGCTCCAGGAGGAGCGGATCGGGCCCGAGCGGCGCGGCCACCAGCCAGCGGACGCCCGGGTGCCGCCCCGCCACCTCGGCCGTCAGAGCCGGGATGTCCCGGTCCCAGTGGTGGCCCGGGCCGAGGAACCACGGCGCCACGGCCACCGTGGTGGCGCCCCGCGCCACGCACCGGTCGAAGGCGGTGGCGATCGACGGTTCGGACAGCTCCATGTGGGCCGGTTCGACGATCGGGTAGGGCAGGCGGTCCGCCGAGGAGCGCACGAACTCCTCGAACGAGGTCGTGGACTCCGCCCGGCGCGAGCCGTGGTCGACCACCACGACGGCCACCACGTCATCGTGCCCCTCCCCCGACGATCCTTCCGTGGCCGGTCCCATCGGGACAACACTACGGCGGGCCGCCCGTCCGGCGACCGGCCGGTACGGGGCGGCCGTCAGCCGGCGTCGGCCAGGTGCGTCCGCTCCAGGTCCAGCAGCACCATCTTGCGGTCGGTGCCGCCGCCGTAGCCGCCGATGCCGCCGTCACCGGCGATGACCCGGTGGCACGGCACGATCAGTGCGACCGGGTTGTGCCCGTTCGCCGACCCGACGGCACGCGCCGCCCTCGGCCGGCCCACCCGGCGGGCCAGCTCGCCGTAGCTGATCGTCCGGCCGTAGGGGATGGCGCACAGCTGCGTCCACACGGCCCGCTGGAACGTGGTGCCCGACAGGTCGAGCGGCACGTCGAACCCGACGCGCTCACCGGCGAAGTACTCATCGAGCTGGCCGACGACGTCGGTGAAGGCATCGTCGTCCCGGCGGCTGCCCGGGGGCGGCGGGACGGCGTGCGTCTGCCCGTCCATGGCCAGGTGGGTGAGCCGGCCGGCGCGCGACACCAGCGTCAGCGGGCCGACCGGGCTGTCGATGAGGGTGAACAGGGTGTCGGTGGTGGATGGGTCAGGCACGGATGGGCTCCTCCTGCGCCGCAGCGGCGCGTCGTGGTCCGGACAGGTGGCGATCGGTGGTGCGGGTGGTCCGAGGTGGTGGTGGCCACCGGTTGACGGGGTGGTCGGTGGCGGCCCACAGGTGCTGGACGGCGTAGGCCCGCCACGGGCGCCACGCCCCGGCGCGGTCCCGCAGGGCCGCCGGCGCCGTCGGGAGGCGCAGCGCGCCTACGCCCAGGCGGTCGCTTTCACGCCCGC
>PMFY01000233.1 GCA_003157945.1 Acidimicrobiaceae bacterium
ACTCGGGCGGCGAGAAGATCTTTCCCGAGGAGGTGGAGGCCGCCATCAAGGCGCACCCCGACGTATACGACGCCATCGTGGTCGGCCTACCCGACGAGCGGTTCGGGGAGCGGGTGGCGGCGGTCGTGCGGCTGCGGGAAGGCAGCGAGGACCTCGGCCTCGACGAGCTCGGCCGCCACTGCCGGGACCAGGTGGCCGGCTACAAGGTCCCCCGCCAGCTGCTGCTGGTCGACGAGATCCCCCTGACCGCCGCAGGCAAGCCCGACACGGCGGCGGCACGGGCGCTGTTCTGAGCCGGGTGCCCGTCGCACCACCCGACGGGATGCACCAGGCGGGTCAGGCGAGGACTGGTACCGACGCAGCAGCTCCGGCCGCGTCGTCGGCGGTCCTGACGGCGTCGGGGGTGGTGACGGCGTCGGCGATGACGGCGACGGTGTCGACGACACGGTCGACCGCCCCGTCCAGCGCCACCGCGTCGATCTCCACCACTCGCAGGTCACCGGATTCCGGCCAGAGACCGACCACCCGGGTCGGCACCGGTCGGGACGGTGACGCCAGTCCGGCGACCAGGGCCAGGAAGGCGAGCTCGTCGTGCCATCCGTCGCCCGGCAGCCCACCGGTGACCGACAGCAGCGACGAGGCGCCCGGTCGGCCGTCCGGGCCCGCCACGGCGACTCTGGCCTCCGATCGGCCGCGTAGGTGGACCACGCCCGAGCCGGGCACCGACCAGCGGTCGTCCGGACGGCCGAATTCCGTCGACGGCCCGAGTCGCGCCCAGTCGAAGGCCCCCCACACCGGTGTGGCCCAGGTGGCGGCCTCGGCGAGGACCGACGCCCGGCCACCGGCTCCGAGCCCCGCGAACCACGGCTCCCAGTGGAAGGTGCGCCAGCCCGAGCGCCGCCAGTCCTGGACCGCCTGGTCGGCGACCGGACCGACGGCGTCCGCCGGTCCGCGGAACCGGCCGGCGGCCGACGCCCGGAGCGCGGCGATGCCGAGTGACCGACGCACGAAGGCCGGCTTCCAGGCGAACGGCTCGTCGGGCAGGGCGAGGAGGTCGGGCCGGTACCGTGCCCGACGCAGTTCGGGCAGGCCGACCTCGATGCCTCTGTCGTCGGCCGAACCGCTCGCCGCGTCGACGACACCCTCCGTCAGGCGCTGACGCAGCCGGTCGATCGTGGTGGCCGGGACGGAACCGGACGGCGGCCCCGTCAGCGTCACACCGGGGACTCCGTCGGCCCCGGTCACGCCGCCGCCACCTGTGGGAACGCGACGACCGGGTCGACCGGGTGGACGCGGATGGCCGGATCGACGTGTTCCGGGCCCCGCGCGCCCGTTGATCCGCCGGCCCCGACAGCGCCGTCCACGGCGACGACGACCGGAGGGCGGCGCAGCAGCGGCCGGCACGCCGCACAGGTCGAGCCGTCGGACGGCGCCCGTTCGCCGCCGAGGAGCACGGTGGCGGCGGCCAGGCACCGTTGGGCCGCCGCGACGAGGTACTCGTGGTCCACCGGGTCGACGTCGAGCTCACCCGTCCGGGAGTAGTAGGTGGCCACGGCGAAGGGCGGCACGGGGCCGCGCAGCGCGGCCACGAGGGCGGCGAAGCGACGGTCGTCCGCGTGCCCGGGCCGACGGGCACCGGACACCACGTCGAGGAGGGCCACGGACGCCTCGTGACGGTTCGGGCGACCGACCGCGAGGTCGACCCGGACACCGAGTTCGACGGCGCCGTCGGCCAGCTGCGCGCGCAGCATCTCCTGGGTACGCGGCAGCCACGTCGCGTCGAGGGTCGGCCACCGCTCGAGCAGGCCGGCGGCCTGCCGGTCGACCTCGGCGGCGAGCCCGGACCACTCGGCCGCCGGCAACCCGCGGATCCAGTCCACGAGCGGCGCCTGGCGATCGTCCAGCGAGAGGGCCTCGAGGGCATCGGCCATCGGGTCGTCGGTACCGCCCACCGCCACGATCTGCCGGAAGAGGGCGCCGACCAGTGCCCCGCACGCCAGAGGCGTGCTGAAGGTGCGCGGCTCCCCTGTCCGTCCGCCCGGGAGTGCGCCCGTCGGTTCCCCCGACCATGCGGCCGACCGGTGGACCGGGCACGCGAGGGCATGGCTCAGCCGGTCCCTGGTCATCAGGAGTCGACCGGTCCGCGACGCGGCCGCCGGCCCGATCGGGCCGGCGAGCCCGTCCTCGAGGAACGTGCGCAGCTCGGCGGCGAACTCCGGATCGGCGGCGGGTCGGGCCCGACCGGTCACCCGGAGCCGCTCGAGCAGCGCCGTGCCGGACAGGGGACCGCCTGCACTCCCCCGGACCGCGGCGCCCGCATCACCCCGACCGCTGACCGCACTCCGCACCGCTGCAGCCCGTGGCTCCTGGCTCCGGACGTCCTGCGCCCCCCTCGGGACCGTCGTCGTTCGCATGGCGACAGTGTGGACCGAGGGTGTCACACGACCCGTTCCGACGCAGCGCCACCGGTAGCCTCTTCCGCGATGACCGTCGCGGCCTCGTCTCTCCTGTTCGCCGTCGTCTTCACCCTCTTCGTGGTCGCCGCGGTGGCCCTCCTGGTCCTCACGCTCCGGTTCACCATCGGACAGGCCCGGCGCTCCCGGGCGACCTGGCTCGCCGGGCGGGCCGGATCGGCCGAGGCCGAGGTCGGGGGCGACGGGGACGGGGACGGGGACGGGGACGACGCCGAGGAGGAGCCCGAGGAGGAGGGCATGACCGCCCTGGTCCTGGCCGGCGGCAGCACCCGCGGCGCCATCCAGATCGGCATGCTCCAGGTCCTGGCCGAGCACGGGTTCGTCCCCGATCGCGTCTACGGCTCCTCGGTCGGTGCCATCAACGGTGCCGGGTTCGCCGCCGATCCGACGCGCCCGGGAGTCGAGCGGATGGCCCAGATCTGGCTGGGCCTCCGACGTGAGGACATCTACCCGCAGGGGCGGCTCCACGGGCCGTGGCTCTACGTCCAGCAGCGCGATGCCGTGTACTCCAACTCGGGACTGCGCGAGATCATCACCCTGGGGTTCCCGCACGAGCGACTCGAGGAGTCCGTGCTACCACTCGAGGTGGTGGCCACGTCGCTGGCCGACGGGGGCGAGCACTGGTTCACACGGGGACCGGCGGTCGAGGCCATCCTGGCCTCCGCCGCGATGCCCGCCATCTTCCCCCCGGTCGAGGTCGACGGCGAGCGGTACATCGACGGCGGGGTGGTCGACAACGTGCCCATCCAGCGGGCCATCGACGCCGGGGCCACGCGCATCGTGGTGCTCCTGTGCTCGCCTCCCATCGTCACCCCCCAGCCGTCGAAGCGACCGGTCGAGGGGATGGTCAACGCACTCCTCATCGCCATCCATGCCCGCTTCGTCCGGGACATGTCCCATCTGCCCGAGGGCGTCGAGGTCATCCTCTGCGCGGGCCCGGAGGGGGCCACCCGGGACTTCGACGACTTCTCGACCACCGAGCACCTCATCGCCCTCGGCAGGGCCGAGGCCTCCGAGGTGGTCCGGCGCTACGGACTGGGGACCATCGCCTATCCGCTGCCACCGGAGCCCGTCCCGGACATCGGCCCCGTCGGGTACGAACCCCCGGCGGCCTCCTCGGGAGACACGACGGCCGCCGTCCGGGGTCAGGCCGCGGGACCGTCACCCTCCGACGCGGCCGCGGCGGCCGGGCCGGTTACCCAGCCCGACCCTGGTACGTAGCGGCGCACCACCTTGGCCGGCACCCCGGCGATCACGCAGTGGTCGGGGAACACGCCGCGCACCACCGCGCCGGCCGCCACCACCACGTGCCGGGCGGCGAGGAAGCGCTCGGCGCCGTCCGGCCCGA
>PMFY01000345.1 GCA_003157945.1 Acidimicrobiaceae bacterium
CGCGGAGCCTGCAGCCCTCCCAGAAGCTTGGTCTCGACCTGCACGATGGTGACGTCGTCGCCGGAGGCGAGGGCGATCTCCATCGCCTCGTCCTCCAGCGCACTGCGTCGTTCGATGGCATCTCCGTAGAGCAGCTCCGCGCAGATCGTGGCCAGGACCTGCGCCCGCTCGATCCGGTCTGGTCCAAGTCGGTCCAGAGCCAGTTCCAGCATGGACACCTTCTCCTCGTCGACCTCACCGACGACCGAGGCCCATCCCCGGTTGTTGGCGAGGACCGCCGCCGCCAGGCGCTCCGTGTCGTGCAGTTCGACGGCTCGGCGGGCCGCGTCGAGCAGCGTCCTCCGAAACGCCGGGTCACCGGTCGCCAGCTGGGCGATGCCCCGGCCGATGGTCAGGTCCAGGACCTGCGTGGCGTCAGCGGCGTCGGCCTGGCCACAGAGCTCAAGCGCCTGGCCGTAGTAGCGGAGCGCCTCGTCGGGCGACAAGGCGGCCAGGGCGGCGTCACCGGCCTGTCCGGCGTAGGTGATCGCCTTGGTGAGATCGATCGGCCGGGTGGCGTTGCACCAGTGACGGGCCAGCTCACCGATCCGGGCTCCCGGATGGCCGCCGCAGAGTACCTCCAGGGCCTCGGCCACGGCACGGTGCGCACGGGCCCGCCGGGTCCCGCCCAGATTCTCGTAGAGCGTGTGCTGGATGAGGGCGTGGGCGAAGTTGAAGCGCCCCGGCGTGTCCGCCAGCTCCCGCACGAGGGAGACCCCGGCCGCAGCGTCCAGGACGTCGAGCACATCGTCCTCGTCGCTGTTGGTGGACGCGGCCAGCAGGTCGAGGTCGAAGTCGCGTCCGATGACCGCCGCCACCGACAGGATCCGACCTGCCTCCTTGCCGAGGCGGAGCACCCTCGCCCCGATCACCTCGCGCACCGAGTCGGGCAGTGCGGTGACATCGAGTGTGGCCTCGGGCACCCAGCGGCCCTCGGCGTTCTGGCGGATGGCTCCCGTCTCGACGAGGTTGCGGAGCACCTCACTCACGAAGAAGGGATTGCCGTCGGTCTCGCGGTAGATGGCGTGCGCCAACCCGACACCTGAATCGTCGAGGGCGTGGCCGGCGGCGGCCTCCATCAGCTCCATGACCCCGGTGTCGTCGAGTCCGACCAGATCGATCCGCGACACGCCGGACTGGCGTCGGAGTGCGGCCAGCGTGTCCACCAGCGCATGCGCACTTGCGAGCTCGCTGTCGCGGTAGGTGCCGACGACGAGGAGTCGCAGGGGCGTGTCGGACGACGCCAGGTGCCGGAGCAGCAGCAGACTGCCCTTGTCGGACCACTGGAGGTCGTCGAGCACCACGACCACGGGCCGGTCCTCGCCCACCATGGTCAGCAGGCCGACGACGGCTCCGAACAGGAGGAACCGCTCGGTGTCGCTGTCGGTGGCGTTGGTGGGCGGAAGGTCGCGGACCCGGCTCGCCAACGCGGGGACGAGTCGGGACAATTCGGAGCCGTGGACCGCCACGTGGGCCTCGAGCTCGGCCTGGGGCGCATGGGTCACGTAGTGCCCCAGCGCCTCGGCGAAGAGTTGGTAGGGCGTGGCCAACTCCTCCTCGCAGTGCCCGAACAGCACCGTGGCGCCCGAAGTGAACGCGGCCCGGGCGATCTCGGCCGCCAGCGTGGTCTTGCCGAGTCCGGCCTCACCGGAGATGAGCACAACTTCGCGCCCGGTCCCGCTCGCCACCCGCTTGCAGGCGTCCAGACCCGTCGCGACCTCGGACGACCGGCCGACCACCCCCACATCGGGTCGCACGCCCAGGCGGGCGGGTAGCGGGACGAACTCAGTGGCGGTGGCGCCGCCGATGGGCTCCCACACCACGTCAACCGTAGGGACCGGCTCGGGCAAGCCCTTCAGCTCGAGCTCGCCGAGCGTCCGGCACTCGATCCGGCTGCGGCGGCCGGCCATGGCGGGCACGATCTGTGCGGCCAGCACCTGTCCGCTGTCGCACCGGGCACACAGTCGGGCGGCCTCCACGACGGGGTCACCGAAGTAGTCGTCCTCTTCCGCTCCGACCTCGCCCCCGCTGATCCCGACCCGGAGCCCGACGGCGTGCGCCGCGTTCCGGTTCGCCACGTCGACGCCCTGCTGCATGGCCACCGCGCAAGTCAATGCCGCCGAGGCGGAGGAGAAGACGACCATCAGGCCGTCGCCGAGGTTCTTCACCTCCCGCCCCCCGGCCTCGGCGATGGCCTGGCGCAGGACGGAGAAATGTTCGCGTCGGATCTCGTCCGCCCGGTCCTGGGACAGCTTCTGGGACAGCTCGGTGGAGCCCACGATGTCCGTGAAGAGGATCGCCACGTTCTCCGTGGTCACCGTGGAACCTCCGCCGCCCGCACGTCACCACCGTAGGCGACCGCGGCCACCACCCTCCTACACCCCGCTAGCCTGGGCCGCCGGCGAGAGACGACCCACTCGGAGGGCAGGTGGCACCAGGACGACGAGTGGGGGCGGGCGCCGCCGTGGCCCTGACGCTGACCGTGGCCCTGGTGTCCACGGCCTGCGGGTCGTCCTCCGTGGCCCGTTCCGTGCACCGAAGCGCGCCGACGACCTCGGCGTCGACCACCACCGCGCCTACCACCACCGTGCCCTCGGCCGTGCCCACCACCGTCCCCTCGCCGGTCGTCCCCACCGTCGGCTGGGCCCACCCGGCGACGACGCTGCCCCCGGCCGGCGGCTACACCGGCGTCTCGTGCATCTCCGGGGTGTTCTGCGTGTCCGTCGGCGGTGGCGCCAACGAGGCCGACGTCTCGGACTCCACCGGGCCGGGCGTGGTCAACGCCTGGGACGGCGCCATCTGGGGTACGCAGTCCGTCTACTACCCCCAGCCGCCCGGTGGCGCGGCGACCGCACCGGAACTGGCCGGCATCGCCTGCACCTCCGGCCCGCTGTGCGCGGTGGTCGACGGGTCGGGGCACACGTCTCTCGGCGACGGGACGAACTGGTCCGCGCCGGCGGCGTTGGCGGCCGCACCGGCGGCTCCGGCCAACCCCGCGGACCCCGGGCCCGACCACCAGGGCGCCCGGTCCGCGGCGGTCGACTGCCCGACCGGGCAGTTCTGCGCCTACGTGGACAACACGGGCCACGTGGCCGTCCTCCGCGGGACGAGCTGGTCGGTGCCCCAGGTGATGACCACGCGGGTGGGGTCGGCCACCGTCGGCCTCTACCAGTCGGGCCGCGTCGGGATGTCCTGCACCGGCACCACGGCCTGCACCGCCCTCGTGGGTGACACCGTCCTCGACTGGGACGGCAGCACCTGGACGGGGTCCCCCGCGCCCTGGCCGGCCTCCCTGACCGGGGACTCCGCCGTCTCCTGCCCCGTGGCGGGGGCGTGCGTGGCGGTGCGCGGCCCCTACGTCTCCGTCCGGATCGGCGGGTCGGGCTGGTCGACCCCCCGGTCGATCGACCCCGACGGACACCTCGACGCCGTGTCCTGCCCCACCCTGGCCTTCTGCATGGCCGTCGACGCCTACGGCGACGTGGTCCACCTGGCCGACGGCACGTGGTCGTCGCCCGCCAAGGTCGTCCCCACCCCCAGCGAGTACGCGGGCGACGGGACGAGCCTGTCGTGCCCTTCCGACCAGTTCTGCATGGTGCTGACCGGTGACGGCGACTACGCCACCTACCAGGGACCCGACCCGAACGCCCCGGTCACGACCGCCACGTCGCCCGTCGTCGCCCCGTAGCGGTCGGCTGACGCCCCGGGCGTCAGGTGGCGAGTCCGGCGAGGTCCGCCAGGGCCAGGACGGTCCGCCAGTTGCGGGCCGTGGCCACCCGGCCGAGGCGCCGCTCCAGGAACGTGTTGGTGAGCTTGGCCTGGTGGTATCCGGACGGGATGTGGAGGTAGACGTCACGTCCCGAGACGGACAGGACCTCGGGAGCGAGCCCCGCCGCCTCGGCCACCAGCGCGTCCACCCGGTCCGGTTCGGGGACCTCGTCGAGGAAGGTGACGTGCAGTCGCTTGGGGTCGTCGTCGAGGTGGACCAGCGGATTGCCGGCCACCGTCGCCGCCCACTGAGCGGCGGTCCGGCCCACCACGGGGACGGTCAGGCCCAGCTCGGCGGCGAGGACGGCACTGACCTCGGCACCCAGTGCCTCGGGCGTCCCCCCGGCGCGACAGACCACGTTGCCGCTCTGGACGTAGGTGACCACGTCCTCGCAGCCGAGCGTGGTCAGCAGGGCGCGCAGGTCGGCCATGGGCACCCGGTTGTGCCCACCGACGTTGATGCCGCGCAGGAGCAGGACATGGGTGTCCATGTGCCCCGCCCGAGCCGCCCGCCGGCCTACTCGACCGTCCAGGACGATCCGGACCGCAGCAGCGTCGCGAAGTCGCCCGGGCCCCGGCGCTCCGTGGCCGTGGCGATCTGGTCGGCCATCTGCTCGCCGTACTCCGCGTGGTCGACGTCCCGGAAGACACCGATCGGCGTCGGCTCGTAGGGGCCGCGCGACAGGCGGCTGAGCTGGAAGGCGAGCCCGGGGTTCTCCTTGTGCTCGTCGTGGACGAGCAGTGCGTCCTCCCCGACGTCGGCCACGGTGACGACCTCGACCGAGCCGTCGGGGTCCATGATGACGCCGAACTGGCCCTCGGCCCCGAACCGGATGGGCTCGCCGTGGACCAGCGGGATCAGCATGTCGGCCCGGTGGTCCTTGCCGGTGATCTGCTCGAAGGCGCCGTCGTTGAACACGTTGCAGTTCTGGTAGATCTCGACGAACGAGGCGCCCCGGTGGGCGTGGGCCCGGCGGAACGTCTCCATCATGTGCTTGCGGTCCATGTCGTGGGTCCGGGCCACGAAGCTCGCCTCGGCGCCCAGCGCCAGGCTCAGCGGATTGAAGGGGTGCTCGAGTGAGCCGAACGGCGTCGACTTGGTGACCTTGGCCATCTCCGACGTCGGCGAGTACTGGCCCTTGGTNNCGCAGGGCGTGGATGAGGTGGTTGCCGCCGATGGACAGGGCGTCGCCGTCCCCGGTGACGACCCACACGTCGAGGTCCGGGCGCGTGGTGGCCAGGCCGGTGGCGATGGCCGGGGCCCGGCCGTGGATGGAGTGCATCCCGTAGGTGTTCATGTAGTACGGGAACCGGGCGGCGCACCCGATGCCCGACAGGAACACGGAGGACTCCCGGCGCACCCCGAGGTCGGGCATCAGCATCTGGACGGCGGCCAGGATCGAGTAGTCACCGCACCCGGGGCACCAGCGGACCTCCTGGTCCGAGGACCAGTCCTTGCGGGTGGTGAGCGGCACGGGTACGGCCTCGGTCACGTCGGTCATCGGTCGGACCCCTCTTCGTCGTCCTCGGCCTTCTGTTCGGCCGTCAATTCTTCGATCAGCTCCAGGATGGCGGTCTCCATGGCCGCCGCCCGGAACGGGATGCCGGACACCTGGGTCAGGGACCGGGCGTCCACCAGGTACTCGGCCCGCAGGAGACGGCTGAGCTGGCCCAGGTTGACCTCGGGCACCAGCACCCGCTTGTAGCGACCAAGGACGTCACCGAGGTCGGCCGGGAACGGGTTCAGGTGGACCAGGTGGGCCTGGTCGACCCGGTGGCCGCGGGCCCGGACGCGCTGGACGCCGGCGGCGATGGCCCCGTAGGTCGAGCCCCAGCCGATGACGAGGACGTCCGCACCCTCCTCGTGGTCGACGTCGGTCGGCGGGATGTCGGCGGCGATGCCGGCCACCTTGGCGGCCCGCAGCCGGGTCATCCGCTCGTGGTTGGCGCCGTCGTAGTCCACGTTGCCGGGGCCGTCGGACTTCTCGAGGCCACCGATGCGGTGTTCGAGGCCGGCCAGGCCGGGCGGGGCCCACGGTCGGGCCAGGGTGTCGTCGTCGCGCAGGTACGGCCAGAAGTCCTCGCTGCCGTCCTCCTCGACGTGGTTGGGCCCGGTGGCGAACCCGGGGTCGATGGTGGGCAGGCTCTCGAGGTCGGGCAGCCTCCAGGGCTCGGTGCCGTTGGCCAGGTACCCGTCGGACAGCAGCATGACCGGCGTCCGGTACTTGACGGCGATCCGGACCGCCTCGAGAGTGGCGTCGAAGCAGTGCGACGGCGTCTTGGCGGCGATGATCGGCAGCGGCGCCTCGCCGTGTCGGCCGTACATGGCGTGCAGCAGGTCCGCCTGCTCGGTCTTGGTGGGCAGCCCCGTCGACGGGCCGCCGCGTTGGATGTCGATGATGAGGAGGGGGAGCTCGAGGCTGATGGCGAGGCCCATCATCTCCGACTTCAGGTCGATGCCCGGGCCGGACGTGGTCGTCACCCCGAGGGCCCCGCCGAAGGCGGCACCCAGGGCGGCGCCGATCCCCGAGATCTCGTCCTCGGCCTGGAACGTGCGGACCCCGAACTGCTTGTGCTTGGACAGCTCGTGCAGGATGTCGGAGGCCGGCGTGATCGGGTACGTGCCGAGGAACAGCGGCAGTCCGCTCCGCAGCGAGGCGGCCACCAGGCCCCAGGCGGCGGCCGTGTTGCCCGTGATGTTGGCGTATTCGCCCGGTGCCAGGACGGCCGGCTTCACCTCGTAGGAGGACTCGAAGAGCTCCGCCGTCTCGCCGAAGTGGTACCCCGCCTTGAACGCCCGCTGGTTGGACTCCTTCACGAGCTCCTTGCCGGCGTACTTCTCGGCGATCCAGGCCAGCGTGGGCTCGACGGGCCTGGTGTAGAGCCAGCTGATGAGTCCGAGGGCGAAGAAGTTCTTCGAACGCTCGGCGTCGCGTGGCTTGACCCCGAGATCCTTGGACGACTCGGTGGTGATGGAGGTCATGGGGACCTCGTAGACCGTGAAGGCCGAGAGCGAGCCGTCGGCCAACGGGTCGGACCCGTAGCCGGCCTTGGCGAGGTTGCGGTCGTCGAACGCGTCGGAGTTCACGATGATGGTGGCGCCCTGCGGCAGCGCCTCGACGTTGGCCCGCAGGGCAGCCGGGTTCATGGCCACCAGGACGTTCGGCGAGTCCCCCGGGGTCGAGATGTCGTGGTCCGAGATGTGGACCTGGAANNTCCCGGCCGGGGCCCGGATCTCCGCCGGGAAGTCGGGGAAGGTCGCCAGGTCGTTGCCGAAGAGGGCGGACGAGGTGGTGAAGCGGTCCCCCGCCAGCTGCATTCCGTCGCCCGAGTCGCCGGCGAAACGGATGACCACCCGGTCGATCAACTGGTGGTGCGTCGGGTCGGTGGTGGTGTCGGACACCTTGCTCCTGTTCGTGCTGCTCTACCGCGTCTGCGCGCCGGTCGGACCGACGCCGTTGCCGTTCCCCGGACCCTCCACCGGGCCCCGGGCACGCGGACGCGCCACGAACACGCGACGGGTCCGGGAAGACACTACCGCCGCTCGCCGCGCGGCCACGACGGACCGGCGGGTCAGGCCACCGTCACCTGGGCGTCCAGGTAGACGTCCTGGATGGCGTGGATGAGGGCCGCGCCGTCGTCGGTGGGGCGCTGGAAGGCCTTGCGGCCGACGATCAGGCCGGCCCCGCCGGCACGCTTGTTGACCACGGCGGTCCGGACGGCCTGGGCCAGGTCGTCGGCCCCCTTGGACTCGCCACCCGAGTTGATGAGCGGGATCCGGCCGGCGTAGCAGTTGACGACCTGCCACCGGGTCAGGTCGATCGGGTGGTCGGTGGTCAGCTCGCTGTAGACGAGGGGATCGGTCTTGCCGAACTGCAGGGCGTTGTACCCGCCGTTGTTCTCCGGCTGCTTCTGCTTGATGATGTCGGCCTCGATGGTGACGCCCAGGTGGTTGGCCTGCCCGGTGAGGTCGGCCGACACGTGGTAGTCGGTGTCGCCCTGCTTGAAGGCCGGGTTGCGCAGGTAGCACCACAGCACGGTGAACATTCCCAGACGGTGCGCCTCGGCGAAGGCCCGCGAGACCTCCACGATCTGGCGGTCGGCACCCTCGGATCCGAAGTAGATGGTGGCGCCGACGCCCACGGCACCCAGGTCGGCGGCCTGGCGGACCTCGGAGAACATGATCTGGTCGTAGGTGTTCGGGTAGTTGAGGAAGTCGTTGTGGTTCAGCTTGACGATGAACGGGATCCGGTGGACGTAGCGACGGGCCACGACGCCGAGCCCACCCAGGGTCGTGGCGATGGCGTTGCAGTCCGCGGCGATGGCCAGGTCGCACAGCCGGGCCGGGTCGAAGTAGGCCGGGAACTTGGCGAAGCTGGCGGCCGCCGAGTGCTCGATCCCCTGGT
>PMFY01000038.1:0-3626 GCA_003157945.1 Acidimicrobiaceae bacterium
GCCTCGACGTCTCGACCGGGGGCGAGCTGGCCGTCGCCCTCGCCGGCGGGGCAACCGGTGAGAGCCTCGTCCTCTACGTCGAGGACATCAGCGACGCCGAGCTGGCCGCGGCGCTGGCCACGGGCCGGTACCTGGCCACCGACGACCCGGCCCGACTGGCCGCCTTCGGCATCGCCGTGATCGACGTCCCCACACCCCTGCAGGACGGCAACCCCAACCTGTCCTACGTCGAGGACGCCGCGGCGGCCCTGGCGGTCCACCTGACCGCGGGGGCCACCGTCATCCTCGAGTCCACCAGCTACCCGGGCACCACCGAGGAGCTGGTCGTGCCCATCCTCGAGGACGGCTCGGGCCTCCGGGCCGGCCGGGACTTCCACGTCGGCTACAGCCCCGAGCGCATCGATCCGGGCAACATCACGTGGCGTCTGGACAACACGCCCAAGGTCGTCTCGGGGATCGACCAGCCCTCGCTCGAGGCCGTCCAGCACTTCTACGGCCAACTGGTGGACACGACCGTCGCCGTGTCCGACACCCGGGTGGCCGAGCTGACCAAGCTGCTCGAGAACACCTTCCGCCACGTCAACATCGCCCTGGTCAACGAGCTCGCCATGTTCGCGTCCGACCTGGACATCAACGTCTGGGAGGCCATCGACGCGGCGTCGACCAAGCCGTTCGGCTACCTCCGCTTCACACCCGGCCCCGGCGTCGGCGGCCACTGCCTGCCCATCGATCCCAGCTACCTGTCGTGGAAGGTGCGCCGGAGCCTGGGCCAGCCCTTCCGGTTCGTCGAGTTGGCCAACGACGTGAACGAGCACATGCCGGACTACGTCGTCCGTCGGCTGATGCTGGCCCTCAACCGCGACGGCCGTGCCCTCAACGGGAGCCGGATCCTCCTGCTCGGCCTGGCCTACAAGCGGAACACCGGGGACGCCCGTGAGGCGCCCGGCACCACGATCGCCCGGTCGCTGGTCGCGCTGGGCGCCGACGTGCGGGTGGCCGATCCCCACGTCGTGGGGGACACCTCCGCCTTCACCTTCGTCGACGTCACCCCGGACGAGCTCCGGGCCGCCGACGCGGTCGTGCTGGTGACCGACCACGACTCCTTCGACTACGCGCTCATCAGCGAGCACGCCCGGTTCATCCTCGACACCCGGAACCGGCTCGACGGACCCTCCGTCGAACGTCTGTAGGACGCCGTACCGGGCACCTCCGCCCCCGGTGCACCCGTGTCGCGCGCCGTGGACACGCGTTCCCCNNGTCGCCTAGCATTCCGTCAACGACCGCCTCGGACGAAGGACGTCTCACGCCTGTGCGAACTGCAACCAGATGACCGGTCGTCGTGACCCCGCCCCGACCGGCGGCCGGCCATGAAGGTCGTCGTCACCGGCGGCGCCGGCTTCATCGGCGCCAACCTGTGCCGGGCCCTCGTGGCCGACGCCGGCGTGGACGCCGTGGTGGCCCTGGACGACCTGTCGACCGGACGGCGCGACAACCTGGTGGGCCTGGACGGCGTGACCCTGGTCGAGGGATCGATCCTGGATCCGGACGCCCTCGACGAGGTCGTCGCCGGTGCGGCGGCCGTCGTCCACCTGGCGGCCCGCCCGTCGGTGCCCCGATCGCTGGCCGACCCCATGGCCAGCCACGACGCCAACGCCACCGGCACCATGCAGGTGCTCGAGGCGGCACGCCGCCACGGCGGCCCCCAGGTCATCGTGGCGTCGTCGTCGTCCGTCTACGGCGCCAACCCGACCCTGCCCAAGCGCGAGGACATGGTGGCCCGGCCCGTCAGTCCCTATGCGGCCAGCAAGCTGGCGGCGGAGTCCTCGACCCTCGCCTACGGGTACTCGTTCGGGCTGCCGGTGCTCGCCTTCCGCTTCTTCAACGTCTTCGGGCCGCTCCAGCCGGCCGACCACGCCTATGCCGCTGTCGTCCCGGCGTTCCTGTCCGCCGCGCTCGGGGGTCAGCCGCTGGTGGTGCACGGCGACGGCGGGCAGACCCGGGACTTCACCTACGTGGGCACCGTCGCCGCGGTCATCGCCGACGCCGTCCGCCGCACCGTGACCAGCCCGACGCCGGTCAACCTGGCGTTCGGCACGAGGGTGTCCCTGCTCGAGCTCATCGACCGCATCGAGCGCATCCTGGGAGGACCCAATGTCTGACAACCGCCCCCCGAACGCCTGTGCCGTTCTGCTCCGAGCACGGGACTACGCCGAGAGCTTCCACCCCCGGCGATGCACCCGGCCCGTTGTCGAGGGTGAGAACGTCTGCAAGCTGCACCTGACGCTGCGCGAGAATCGCCGCGCCAGGCACGAGGCGGCGTTCCTGGCCGACCGCATCGCCCAGAGGAGCCGCAATGCCTGACCACGTCTCCGCCACCGTCTCCGCCACCGAGCACCGCGCCATCGCGACGCGCGTCTGCCTGGAGGCCCGCGAGCGGCTCCGGTTCGCCGAGAGCCACATGCGGGTCGTGGACAGCGACCAGGCGCGCGAAATCTGCCGCCAGCTCATCGAGGCCGTCCGCGTCGTGGACGTGCCCCTGCGGGGCCTGGAGGACCACAAGCTGCCGAAGGTGGTCAAGTGACCCTCTCGCCCGCCCAGAGCCGCGTCTACCACGCCCTGCGTCGCCTGAGCGACGACACCGGCTTCCCGCCGACCATCCAGGAGGTCGCCCGCGCCGCGAACGTGAGTTTGGGGTACACCTACACCACGCTGCGCCTGCTGGCCGCCGAGGGGTGGATCAGGAGCCGCGGCGGGAAGTACCTGCCCATCGACCTGACCGGAGACGAGAAGTGACCAAGAAGCGTCCCGCGGGGGCGGCGCCGGAGCCCGTGCAGAGCCGTCCAGGCGCCATCCTCATGTACCCGGTGTGGCACCCGATCGTCGGGCAGCCCCGCGCCCTGGAGGAGCACGTCGGCTGGGTCCGCGTGGACCTGATCGGCGTAACTCCGCCGTGGTGGCTGGGCGAGCCCGGCCTCGGACGCATCGACCCGGAGCGGAGGGAATGGCGATGACCCTGCGTGAAGTGCTGGAGCAGCTCCGCGATGGCGGCTGGGACCTCCAGGACAACTCCGGCCAGCTCGGCGAGCCCGCGGGCCTGCTGATCGCCTGGGGGCCGCTCTTGGGCATCGAGGCGCGCATCGACGACCACCGCATCCTGCCCGCGGTCATCCTGCGCGTCGGCGGGGGCGAGCACGTCCTGGGCCTCGTCGTGGGGCATGGCTCTCGGGGCNNCTGGGCGGCGACACGCGCGGCGCGCCGGTCGGGAATGGTGACCCTGCGAGCCATCGCTGCGGCGGGATGGGACTTACGCAACGCGGTAGAGGCGGAGCGGTTGGCATGGGTGGCCATCGGCCAGTTGGACCCGCCAGACGTGGGGGCAGCCCGCCGAGTCGACGCAGCATTCGCCGCCCTCACCTCGCTGTTGATCCAGTCAGCCGTGTTCCCCGTCGAGAGCCACGGCCCTCGGGAGCAAACGTAATGAGCGTCAAGGCGCAAGAGTTTTACACGGCGGTCTGCGACGACTGCGGGTCCACCCTGGCCGAGATCATGGACGAGGACGACGGCGGGGGCTGGCGGTTCAACGACGAGGACGCCATCGAGGCGGCTCGGGACATGGACTGGCTGGA
>PMFY01000038.1:3642-3876 GCA_003157945.1 Acidimicrobiaceae bacterium
TCGTGGCTCCCGATGCCACCGATTCTCAGACCCAAGCGGAGGAGAAGACGTGAGCCTTGAATCCCGACTGAGGGAACTGCTCGCGCTGGCTGACGGAGAGGACCCCGAGGACGCGCTAGGGCCGCCACCGTGGACGGTCGAGCAGGCTGCGCCGTGGGAGGCGCGCCACGGGCATGACGTCCGCCTCGGATGCCTCTCGGTGGATTCGTGCGCCGTCGTCGAGGCGGTCCACGA
>PMFY01000447.1 GCA_003157945.1 Acidimicrobiaceae bacterium
GGTGGCGGGTTCGGACCGGACGGCACGTGACCGTCGCCGGACGTCGCGTAGATCGTGACGCATCCGTTCGATGACGTACTGATCCCCACCGTCGGGATGCCGGTCGTCAGGCCGAGGGCCGGGCAGCTCGACGAGGTCGTGGCCGCACTCGACACCGCCCCGATCGCTCCAGCCGGGGCGGAAGTCGACAAGGTCACGGCCGAGACCAGGCCGAGTGACACCGCCAATCCGACCCTGCACACCCTGCCCTTCGAACCGCCCCTCCGTGCGTGGATTCCCCGAAATCTAGGGGCCCGGTGGTGCCCGCGGCGCAACGGGTGGTGCGGCACGACGCCCCCCAGTGACCCGGCGCCCCATGGCGGCCATCCCCGACGGGTCGGGTGCTGGCCCCCGACCACCACCCCGGTCCGGTGCTCGGGCCGGTCCGTGACCGCCGGCCCGTGCAAGGATTCAGGGGTGGCGTCCCATACCGCCTGGTGCACTCGGCTCGGATTGGCGATCGTGGTCGCCGGGATGTGCCTCTCGGCTTGCGGTTCGACCGGAACGTCATCATCTGACACCTCGACGACCGCCCCGCCGTCCGGAAGTGACGTGGCGACCCCTGGCCTGGCGGGTGAGCAATCAGTGTGCGCGGCAATCGATGGGGAGTTCTACTACCCGACGGTGCCTGCGGGGGGCTACACGCTCTCTCGGGCAACGGTCGACGACATCGAGACGCGTCTGCGGCAGGCTCGGGCAACGGGCCTGCGAGCCGACGCGATCCCGCTCCAGCGGGCCATCGAAGCCGACAACGAGGCGGCGATGGTGCGTGAGATCCTGCACGTCCAGAACACGACCTGCGCCGACTCGGGGACACCTCCGGCCACCTGAGTCGACCCGCGCCAGTCCCGGTGGTCACCGCGCCCGAACCGAACATGCACCCCGACGGACGATCCTCAGTCGCCGATCGGGGATCGTCCGGTGTACCGCTCCCCCATCGCTGGGGGAGACCCGGGACTACGCAGGAGCAGGCCGACCCGTCGGCCGGGTGCGGAGGACGATCCACAGTGCTCCGGCCACCGAGATGGTCAGACCCGCCCCCAACGCCACGATGCTGCCGACCTGGATCTGCGAACCGAGGACTGCCTCCGTCGCCGGCGACTGCTGAACGAGCAGCGTGAGCAGCGTGATACCGACGCCCGAGACGAACACCACCCGCCCGGGCCACCGACCTCGGTCGAGGACGGCACAGGCCACGACCGCGGCCACGGCCAGGACCAACAGGCCGACCATGTACACGGGAAGCCCCATCTGGAACAGGCGGGGACCGACCGGGAACGGATGGACGAGTTGTCCGCCGACGCGGACCCCGTCCGTCGGCGCCCGCACGGTGCGACAGGAGAAGAAGAAGGTGGAGACGGCGACGGCGAGCGCGGAGACCGCCACGACGATCTGGATGAGCCGCCTTCGATCCACGGTTCTCCTTCGGCCGCAGATCGACTGCGCTTTACCAGTAGGCCGCCGCTCAGCACCGCCGGTCAGCCCTGGCGACACAGCCAGGGCGGTGACCGGTGGTCTGGGACGTCGGGCGTTCGATCGGACGGAGGCCCATCGACCAGTTACCGGGGCTGTCGGCGCATGAACCACAGGTGCGCCGACAGCATCGACGACTCCTCGGCGACCTCGAACCCGAGCCCGGCGTAGAAGCGCACGTTCTCGGGCTTGACGGTCTTCAACCAGGAGACCCTTCCGTGCTCGTCGAACTCCTCGCACAATAATTCCATCACCGCCCGACCCATCCCCATCGACTGGAAGCCCGGCTCCACCCCGACGGGACCCACGTGCCAGTGGGGCTCCTCCGGATCGTGCTCGGCGAGGACCGATCTGAAGTGCACGAGGCGATCGGCGTCGGACGCGTCCGCCGACGGCGGTTCCAGGGTCCGGGCCTCGGGCGGCAGTGTCGCTCCCACGCAGCGGCCGGGTGCGACCGCGGCAGCCACGCCGAGCAGGCGGCCTCCCCGCCGGACCCCGGCGACCCTCGCCGCCCCCAGGGAGCCCGCGAACATGCCGTACAGCAGCTCCAGGCGGACGAGTGGATCGCCCGAGACAGCTGTCCAGTCCGGATCGTCCCTCAACGCCCGAGCGGCCACGCCTCCGGCCTGTGCGATCTGATCGGGTCCGGTGAGCCAGAGAACCTCTACGTCCGTCATCGGACGGTTGTAGCACTCCGCCACCCCCGAGCCCTTGCGCACGGGGGTGGCGGATGACCTCCTTCGGGTCAGCTGTCAAATCGCATCCGAGATGCCGTCCGAGTCGCATCCGAGAATCAGTCGGTGGATTCAGGCGACGGTCAGCCACTCAAGGATCCAGAGAAGTCTCCAACCGCGCAACGCCGCCAACGTGTTTAGCTCCACGGAACGGTGCGGACTCATGGCTCTCCGAAATGAGCGGGGTTCACCAGATCAGTCGACCGAGCGCTCGCGAAAGTTGCCTGCCCCGCAACGGCACTTGCACGAGTGGGGCAGTCGGACCGACCATTCGCCAGATGCCTTCTTGCGCTGGTTCCGTACTACTCCTTGCGTTACTACTCACAAAGTAGTAAAACGGGATCATGCCGAGAATGGGAAAGCCAAAGGGTCTGCGTCGGGTGAACGATCCGCCGCTCCTGATCCTGACGAGCCTCGCCGAAGGGCCGAAGCACGGGTACGCGTTGGCCCAGGACATCGGCGAGTTCGCCGGCGTCCAGCTGAGCCCCGGCGCCCTCTATGGCGCGATCGCCCGGCTGGAGGAGCGCGGTCTCATCGAGGCACTGCCTGAGGTCGAACGACGGCGCCCCTACCGGGTGACCGCCGCCGGCTCGGCCGAACTGGCCGAGGCGATGCGTGAAATGCGCCGGGTCGTCGATGTCGGCACCCACCGGCTCGGTCTGTTGCAGGGCAGGCTGGCATGACGGAGTCACACCCCCGACCTCACGACAACCTGAAGTGGTACCCCAGGACCTGGCGGGACCGCTACGGCGCCGACTGCGAGCAATTTCTCGAGGACCAGTACGGGGATCGCCCGCTACCCCTGTCAGCTCGCCTGTCGATGGTGCATTCGGGAGCGGTGGAGCGCCTCCGATCCGGAGGGATCATCGGTTCCTCGGTCGACCCGGACACCCGGGTTCGCGGTGCGTCGCTCCTCGTGCTGTGTGCGTGGGGCGTGTTCATCGTGGCGGGGTCGGTCTTCGCCAAGTACACGGAGCACTGGCCATTGGCCACACCCTCCGTGGACCACTGGCTCCCGGCGACAGCGATGGCCGCCGTCCAGGCGGCCGCTGCTGTCGGCGTGGTCATCGTCATCCTCGCCGGTCTCGCCTGCCTCCCTGCGTTCGTTCAGTTCACCCGATCGGAGGGGTGGCGCGCTCTCTGGCGCCTGACGCGGCCAATGATCCTGTCCGGGATCGCGGCGGGAGCAGCCTCGACAGGGATCGTGGCCTGGAACAACCATGTCGGTCCCAGCACCACCACGCCGTTGGGTCTGCGGATCGCCGGCGTGCTTGCGGGGCTGGTGGTCATCGCTGCACTGGCCGTGAGTCTTGCCACGTTGATTGCCTTGGTCTACCGGCTCCGCATCTCCTCTCGGATTACGCGGGTCCTGGGCGTCCTCGCCGTAGCGATGACGTTGGCACTCGCAGTGATCTTTGCCGGGGCGCTCACGTGGTGGATCTCCACCGCGCTCCATGCCCCATGGTTCTTCGGGAGTCTCGTCCCGCAGTCCCCCACCTCGCCGGCCCCACTGCCCATGATCGTGCTGGGCCTGATGATGCTGTCGGGCCTGGTCCTGGCTGGGATCGCTGCCGTCCGCATCGCCACCTTGCGGAGCCACGACGGTGGGACCGCGTCGCCGATGGCGTCCTGACAACCCAGTCCATTTGTCGTGGAGCGCGCTCGCCGGCGCTTCGCTCATCAGATGAAGGAGAGCACGTGACCACGATCGCCCTGGACGAAAGCGCCTCGTCGAATGCTGCAGAAAGCGAGTGGGCCGTCGAGACCCACGGCCTGACCAAACGCTTCAAGGACAACGTCGCCGTGGACGGGGTCGAGCTGCTGGTCCCCCGTGGATGTGCGTTCGGGTACCTCGGTCCCAACGGAGCCGGCAAAACCACCCTCATCCGGGTGCTCCTGGGGCTCACGCACGCCGATGCCGGATCGATGTCCCTGCTTGGCTACGAAGTGCCCCACCACCGGGACCGCGCCCTGGCCCGGATCGGCGCCATCGTCGACGAGCCCCGGTTCCACGGGCACCTCACCGGACGTCAGAACCTGCAGATCCTGGCCGCCGCACGGGAGCCGGCCGCCAGGGGACGCATCGACGCCTCCCTCGACCGGGTGGGCATGACCCAGCGGGGCGATGACAAGGTGTCGAAGTACTCGATGGGCATGCGCCAGCGCCTNNCTGCTGATCCTCGACGAACCGATGAACGGCCTCGACCCCGCCGGCATGCAGGACATGCGCGACATGATCACCTCGCTGGTGGCCGAGGGCCGCACCGTGGTGCTCTCGTCCCACCTGTTGGACGAGGTCGAACGGACCTGTGACGCCGTCGCCATCGTCGATCGGGGCAAGGTCATCCGACAGGGCCCCATCGCCGGCCTGCTGGCGGGCTCGGCATTCGAACTGCAGATCGACTGCTCCACCCCCGATCGCGCCGGAGCACTGCTCGCCGGCACGCAGTGGGGACCGGGCGTCGCGATCGGCCCGGACGGCCTCCGGGTGGGCCTCGCCGCCGGCACCGAGCGCCAGGTGGTGGCCGAGGTCAACCGGCTCCTCGTCGAGGGGGGCGTCTCGGTCTACCGGCTCCAGGAGGTCCACGCCTCGCTCGAGTCCTGGTTCCTCGAGGTCACCACCCGACTGGGGGCGGACCAGTGAGCATCTCCACCGTCGCCGACGCGCCACCCCCCCTGCCGGCAGCCACGGTCCCCGGTGGGCGGATCACCGACCACCGGGGGTCGTGGCTCCCCAACGGCGCCATGATCGCCACCCGGTTCATGGAACTGACCCGCCGCCGCGGGCTGATGGCGGCGCTGATCCTNNGCCCCCCACTCCTACGGGCCGGCCGGCGGCTACGACATCTTCTCCGCCATGGTGGCCGGGGAGCTCTTCATCTTCGGCTTCATCGTGGCGGCCACCCTCGGCTGCACGGCGGGGTCAGTCGACCTGACCGAGGGCATGTTCCGCCACCTGGTGGTGACAGGTCGTTCCCGGCTTGCCCTGTACCTAGCCCGCATACCGGCCGGACTGGCCATCATCGTGCCCCTAATTGCCGCCGGCTTCGCCATCGTGTGCACTGTGTGCGTCCTCGCGGCTCCGACACAGCTCAGCTACCAGAACGTCAACGTACCGGTCGGCCTGTCCAAGCCGGCGTTCGAGACGTGGGCGGCCGGTCATGCCCAAGAGGTCATCTGCAACTTCAACTTCAACATCGGCCCGAACTCGGACCTCGTCCAGGTGGTGAACAGCGTCCCGTGCGGAGGCGGCAACGGCCCGGGTGTCAAGATCGGCCCCGGCGCACCCACCACCACGCCGGTCTCCCATGCCCAGGTGCAATCTGCGGCCCGCCAGATCGCCGCCTCGAACTACGCCGATTACTCGGGCCGGTTCCTGTCCCCATCGATCTCGCTGATGGTCAAGGCCGGGTTGTGGATCGAGCTGTACGCCGCGGTCGGCTTCCTTGTGGGTCTCGGACTCGCCTCCCTGATGGGCCAGCGGACGGTCCCGGTGATCCTGCTGATCGTCCTCGAGCTCGTGCTCACCCCGCTCCTGTCCCACACGCCCATCGACCACCTGGTGAACGTGCAGCGAGGACTGCTCGGCATCGCCGTCACCCACTTAGAACCCGGGGGGTTGCCCTCAGTGTTCGGCGGCTCCCACAACGGAGGTGGCGGGGACCCCGGGGTGACCATGACCACGGCGGCAGCTATCGGCGTCGTCGTGGGCTGGATCGTCGTGTGGACCGGCCTCGGTGCCTGGCGGATGGTGAAACGAGACACCTAGCGAAGGCGCAACTCTGGCCCGACCTTGCCTGTCAGCTCTGACAGAACACGGCGCCCCTGATCGGCACTTGCGGGCGTGTGGATAACCTTCCCGAGGCGGGATGGGAGGGACCTA
>PMFY01000385.1 GCA_003157945.1 Acidimicrobiaceae bacterium
GCGGCCGGCGGCCGCCCGGGCGACGTGGTCGACGACGATCCCGAGCATGGCCGCGGCGGCCAGGTAGGTGAACAGCACGAACCGGCTCGGAATGACGTTGTCCATCAGCGGGAACCGGACCAGGAGGCGCCACAGCGTCCAGTGGTGGAAGGCCAGGCCGAAGGAGAAACAGGCACAGACGACGCCCACCGCGGCGAGCAGCCNNGGCGAGCAGCACGGCGAGCAGCCCGATGCCGAGGTACTGCCCGGACAGCGACGGGGCCTGGTAGCCGCCGACCTGGTGGGACAGCGCCAGCACCTGGGGTGTGGCGGGCATCGGATGCACGAACCAGCGGACGGACGTACCGCCGTAGCTCAGCAGCGGGCTCCCCCAGATGTTGCCCGACAGGTGGGCGGGCCCGGCCAGGGCGAACCAGGCCGGCCAGGCCAGGAGCACGGCCGAGCTCACGACCGCGGCGCCGGCCGCCTGCAGTGCGTAGCGCGCCCGGGCCACCAGGACCTCCCGCCGGAAGAGCGCGGCCCCGACGACGACCAGGACGGTGCCGATGCCGGCGGCGACGGCGGTCAGCACCAGCAGCTCGGTGCCGAAGAAGAACTGCACGAAGGCCAGTGCCCCGATGGCCCCGCCGGTGACCCACCAGCGCCACCGCTGGCGGGCCAGGAGCTCGTCGAGGCAGAGCACCAGCAGCGGGGGCACGGCCGCCATCCCCAGCATCAGATGGGCGTCGGTGAGGCTCACCACCACGAAGGGCGAGAACCCGTAGAGGAGCCCACCGACGAAGGCGGCCGGGGCCCACGACACCCAGCGCCGCAGCAGCACGTACATGGCCAGCGCCGACAGCGCCGGGCTGAGGGTGAGGGCGACGTTGAGGGTGGCGATGGGGCCGAAGGCCCACGTGACCGGGGCCAGCAGGATGCCGAAGCCGACCTCGGCGGTGTTGGACAGCAGGTTCACGCCCGTCGGGTGGAACAGGTAGGTCGAGTACAGCGGGTCCAGGCCGTGACGGATGGCGAAGGCCGGCCACGCCAGGAACCATGTGAAGAGGGAGGTGTCCCCACAGCCGCAGGTGGTCACCGCCGTCGGGTGCGTGGACCACACCTGCCACCACAGTCCCACCGACAGGGCCAGGTACCCGAGGCCGCCGGCCAGCAGCGAGCGCCAGCCGCGCACGCGGTGTCGGCGCCCGAGGCGACCGGGACCGGTCCCGGCCTCGACCCGATCGGGTCCGCCCGAGGCGACCGGTGCGTCGACCACGTCGTCGACCACCGTCACCGGGGCGCCCCGACCAGACCGTCGACCGCGGGGTCGTCGACCGCGGGTCCGTCGGAGGTGGGATCGTCGACGGCGACCGGCGCACCGGTCGGATCCGCCGCGGCCACCCCGTCGGGCGCCGTCGGGCCGGCGAGCCCGGCCGCCGCCACCACCGCCCACAGCCCGACGATCCACCAGCCCTCGACGGCGGGGTACTCGGTGATGCGGTGCGCGGTCGAGAGCAGCCAGGGCCCGATGGCCCCGTTGCCGGTCACCAGCGCACTGGCCACCGCCACCAGTCCGGTGGCCAGGGCCAGCCACGCCCACAGGTCGTTGCCCAGCTCCACCCGGCGCCGAACGCCACGCAGGGCGATGCCGCCGAGCACCGCCAGGGGCACCGCCAGCACCAGGACGTGGAGATAGGGGCTGAAGCCGTGGGCGACCGCGTCCGTGCGGTTCGCCAGGTCCTGGGAGGCCGAGAACGTGGACGTCGCCCCCCGGGCGTGGATCGCCTTCATCAGGACGGGCCACCACGCCAGGGCGGCCAGCTCGCACCCCGCCAGCACGAGGGGCGTGACGAGCCGGCGGCGCGCCCCGCGCAGGCCGGCGATCCCGATCGACCGTGCCGCCACCAGGACCACCAGGGCCACGGCGGTCACGAAGCCCTCGTTCTTGGTCATGCCGGCCACCAGCACCAGGATCACGGCGGCGGCCCGCGTCGACGGGTCGGACCGCAGCTGCAGGCCGAAGGCCACGGCGCCGACGGCGGCGAGGGACCACAGCGGGTCGGCGTAGCCGTTGGTCAGGAACGGCTCCGTGATCCCCGCGGCGACGACCACCAGGAGGGCCGCGACGGCGATGCCGGCGGCCAGCGGCAGCCACGCCCGGGACACCCGCGCCGCCACCGTCCGGCCGGCCTGTACCACCGCGAGAGCGGCGGCAGCCAGGGCACAGGCGTCGAGCACGGCGACCATGGTGACCCCGAGCCGGGCCGTGTGGATCCCGGTGATCCGCCAGGCCACCGCCACCGAGGCGCTCAGCAGCGGCGGGTAGGCCGACTGGGTCAGCACCAGGTTGCGGGCACGCAGGTCGACCAGCAGCTGGGCGTGGCTGTGCAGGAACCAGCCCGGCCGCATCACCCACAGCGACCGGGCGTCGAATCCGACGGTGGGCGTCCGGAGACCCCGCAGGCTCCAGATGCAGGCCAGCACCACCACCAGGAAGCCCACCACGCCGGCGACCCGGTCCACGGCCCGGCCCCGTCCCCGGCCCCGGCGCCGGGGCGCCTCGGCCCGCAGTCCGAGGTCGGGACGGACCACGAGCAGCCCGCAGACCGCACCGGCGGCCAGGACGGCGATGCCGATGAACCAGTCGAGCAGCGGTCCGCCGAAGGTCAGGGACGCCGTGGCGGCCAGGCTGGCGGCCACGGCACCGGCCAGCGGGGCGAGGGGCACGGCGTACCAGCGGAGCCCGACCGTGACCAGGACGGGGAGGAGGCCCGCGGCGCCGAGGGCACAGATGCCGGCGAGGGTGGCGAGGACGGTGCTCACAGCGGCGGCGCCGGGGGCGGGCCCTGGCCGGGCACCTGCGCGCCGGTGCCCACGCGCACGACCGTGCGCCCGCCCGGCCCCCGGCTGGTGGCCACCACGGTCGTGCCGAGGCAGGTGCCGGGACCGCCGGGCCCGTCGTGGAGGGTCAGGGTCACCTGGGCCGTCGAGGCCGGGTCGGCCACGGTCAGCCAGGAGCCGAAGCCCTTGATCATGGTGACGACGTCCGCCAGGTTGGTGCCGCCCAGGGTCACCGGCTGGTCCGGCCGGACGAGGCTGTGGGCCTGGGTGTCGATGCAGGCGTAGAAGGCGTCGTCGACGGCGGCGTCGTGGACGGTCCGGGGAGCCAGCTGCACGTCGACCGTGCGGGCGCCGCGGACGGCCTGGCCACCCAGGGCCACCAGTGCGATGCCGGCGACGAGGGCGGAGACCACCGTCACCAGCACCGTCCGGACCGGGCCCCGTCGGTGCGTCCCCGCGGGAGATCCGACGTGCGTCACGGGCGGTGACGCTACCAGTCGGCCCCGGTCAGCCCGCGGCCATGACGCACGTCGCCTCACGCCCGACGGCGCCCGGCGAGCCGGTGTCGCCGAGCGCCTCGCAGGTGGCCAGGGCCGCCGGCGTCGGCCCGGGACCCGTCGGCAGGTCGCGCGCGGCCTGCGGCCACACCCACGAGCCGGCCCGGAGGACGGGCGCCCGCCCGGTCACGGCGGTCAGGAAGGCGACGGTGTAGGGCACCGAGGTGACCTGGTCGTAGGGGGGCAGCGTGGGCTCGGCGGGGAGCACCGCGTCGTCCACCCCCCAGGCCACCAGGGCCCGCCGCGTGGCGGCCACGTCGCCCGGCCGCAGGCGCTGGGCGGTGAAGGAGAACGAGGCCCGGGCCACGGCCTCGGCACCGGGGCGTTGGGCCCCGGTGCGCTCGATGACCCCACCCGGTCCGCCGCCCCCCACCATGGCGTAGGGGAAGCCGGCCACGGCCTGCCAGGCCATGGCGCTCTCGATCACCTGGTCCGGCACCGGGAAGACCAGGAGCACCGTTCCCCCGGGCAACCGGGGGGCGACGGTGGTGAACCAGCTCGGCGACCGCACGGGCTGGGTGACCATGGGCACGGTCGGGGCGAGGTACGCGGCGATCGGCACCAGTCCGACGGCGGCCACGCCCAGACCGGCGGCGCCGGCCGCCCACCGGACCCGGTCCGGGGGGCCGTCCCCACCGGGTCGGGCCAGCACCGCACTGCGGGTGCGGTCGACCACCACGGCGAGGATGACGGCCAGCGACAGGTAGGTCACCACCAGGAAACGGCTCGGGATGATGTTCTGGAACACGGGCTGGCCGGCCAGGACCTGCCACGGCAGCCACACCGTCCGGTCGGCCCCCGAGGCCAGGACCACCGAGACCGCCGTCATCGCCCCGAAGAACCAGAGGCGGCGGTCCCGGCGCCAGACCAGGAGGCCGACCACGGCCACCACCGCCAGGCCGATGCCGACGTACTGGCCCGAGAGGGTGGGGCCCTGGTAGCCGCCGACCCGATGGGAGAAGAGGGTGTACCCGGGTGACGCCGGCGTGGGCCAGAGGTAGGCCCGGGCCGTCGTCCCCTCGAAGCCGAGGTACAGGGACGGCCACACCCGGCCCGACACGTGGACCGGGCCGTCCAACGCGTAGAACGTCGGCCAGGCCAGGAGCACCCCGGCGGTCAGGGCCGCCGTGCCCAGCCCGACCAGGGCGCGCCGCGCCCGGGCCCGCGCCTCGTCCAGGTGGGCCAGGGCGTAGCCCCCGAGCAGCACCGCGGCGGGCACGGCGGCGATGCCCAGGATGAGGAGGACCTCGGTGCCGACGAAGAACTGCACCACGAGGAGCAGTCCGAGCACCAGGCCGACGGCCACGGGCCCCCGTCGGCGCCGGAAGAGCAGTTCGTCGACGCACGCCACCACCAACGGGGGGACCACCGCCCATCCGAGCATGAGGTGGGCGTCCGAGAGGCTGACCAGCACCAGCGGCGAGAACCCGTAGAGGAGTCCGCCGACGAAGGCGGCCGGCAACCAGCGCACCCAGCGCCGCAGCAGCACGAACATGGCCAGGGCCGACAGGGCGGGGGCGAGCGTCAGGGCCACGTTCATGGCGGCCACCGGTCCGAAGGCCCAGGTGACGGGGGCCAGCACGATGCCGAGCGCCAGCACCGAGGTGTTGTCCAACAGGTTGACGCCGGCCGGATGGGACATGGCCGTGGAGAAGAACGGGTCGAGTCCGTGGGCGAGGGCGTGCGCGGGCCAGGCGAAGAACCAGAGGAACAGGGCGCTGTCGCCACAGCCGCAGGTGGTCGTGGCCGTCGGGTGGCCCGACCACACGTTCCACCACACGAGGAGGGCGACAGCCAGGTAGGCGACCGCGGCCAGGACGAGGGCCCGGCCGCGTCCGGTCGGCCCGGCCGCCGGCCCGTCGGGCACCGCCGGGCGGGGCCGTCGCGTCATCGTGACGGTGCCGACCACGGTGTCAGGCCCCTCCGGACGTCGGGGCGCCGAGGATGCACTCGGGCACCGCCAGCCGGTCGACCGGTGGCGGCGGCGGGGCGAGGCAGCGGGCGAAGTCCGTGCGGGTGACGGGGGCCGGACGGGGCGCGGTGGCGACGCCGTCCCACACCCAGGCCCGGTCGACGTGGACCGGGAGTTCCCCGAGCACCGCGGTGAAGAAGGCGGCGGCGTAGGGCCCGCCCCTCCCCCGCTCGTAGACGGGCAGCCCGGCCTGGTCCGGCACGACGACGGTCGTCACCCGCCACTGCCGCAGGGCCGAACGCACCGCGGCCACCGCGGCCGGATCCGGCACCGGGGCCGGGCCCAGCGGCAGCGATGCGGCGGACAGGACCTCGAAGCCCGGTCGGGCCCCACCGGCCCGGGAGGGCTGGCCCTGCGGTCCGCCGCCGCTCGCCTGGGCCCAGGCCATGGCGTTGACGGCCTGCCAGGCCTCGGACGACTGGAGGCCGGACGAGGGGATCGGGTAGGCCAGTACCACGTGCCCGGGAGGCAGGGCGCCGCCGGTGCGCGCGTACCACGCCGGCAGCACCACGGTCCGGGTGGTGAGCGGCAGGTTCGGCCCCAGGGCCACCACGGTGGGAACGAGGACCACCAGCACCAGGAGCCACGACAGCGGGCCGGCGGCGCGGTGCCCGCCGACGCCACGCGCCGACAGGCCGCGGCGCGCGTGGTCGAGGGCGAGCGCCACCAGCACGGCCGCGCACAGCGCCGCCACGAGGGTGAACCGGACCTCGACGACGTCCCCGATCCACGGCAGGTGCTGGAGCGCGTCCCACGGCACCGGGTACCCGTGCCCCGGACCGAGGGAGAGGACGGCGGCCACCACGCCGACCCCGGCGAACAGGAGCATCCGCCGGTCGTGTCGCCACACGACCGTGCCGACCACGGCGACCACGAGCACGCCGAGGCCGAGGTAGCCCAGGCCGACCAGGACCGGTCCCTGGTAACCGCCGAACTGCAGCATCGACGCCCGGAGTCCGCCGAGGCCGCCGGTCGACACGAAGCTGGACAGGGAGGTGCCGTACCGGGTGGTGGCGCCGGCGGACCAGATCGGGCCCACGAGGTGGGCGGGCCCGTCCAGCAGGAACCAGAGGGGGTAGGCCAGCACGGCGGCCGACGCACCGACGGCGACGGCCCCGCCCCGCAGCGCCCGCCCCAGTCGGGCCGACAGCTCGTCGGGGCGCCGAACGGCCGACCAGGTGACCAGGAGGACCAGGCCGACCAGGACGGCGACGACGGTGATGACCAGCACCTCGGTGCCGATGAAGAACTGGGCCACGACGAGACCGGCGAGCGCGAGTCCGTCCACCCACGGCCGGCGCCGCTGCGTCACCAGGAGGTCGGCCAGGACCAGGACGATGAGCGGCGGGACGGCCAGGAAGGCGATGTTCAGCTGGTTGAGCGCCAGCTCGGTCACCACGAAGGGCGAGAAGCCGTAGACCAGGCCACCGACGAACGCGGCCGGGGTCCACCGCACCCACCGGCGCAGCAGCACGAACATGGCCAGGGCCGACAGGGCGGGGGCGAGCGTGAGGGCCACGTTCATGGCGGCCACCGGTCCGAAGGCCCAGGTGACGGGGGCCAGCACCACGGCCAGCGCGACCACGCTGGTGTCGTCCAGGAGGTTGATGCCGCCCGGGTGGAACAGGTAGGTCGAGTAGAGGACGTCGTGGCCGTGGGTCAGGGCGACGGCCGGCCAGCGGAAGTACCACAGGAAGCGGGCGGCGTCGCCGCAGCCACACGTCGTGACCGTCGACGGGTGCGTGGACCACGTGTCCCACCACAGCCCCGCGCCGAGCACGAGGTAGGCGGCCGCGGCACCCACCAGGCCCCACGGTCCACCGGCCGCCGGCGGAGGCGCGTCCGGCGCGGCGACGGCCGGGTCGGTGGCCGTCGCCGTCACGACCGGGCCCCCGCCGACCCGCAGAGCTGCACCTTGGCCACGCGCGGGTCGGCGCTGAACTGCAGGGTGGTGAACCCGAGGCTGTCCCCGATGTCGGCGAACGCCTGTCCGACGGACAGTGGCGCGGTGATGGCGTGCAGGTAGGCCCGCAGCGGGTCGCACGACAGCGCCGCCCGCGCCGCGGCGACGGACGCCGCGGACGGTCCTCCGGGCACCGCCGTGGCGCCGGGTACGCCGAAGCGGCCGAGCATCCAGGACGGGCCGACCAGCTTCTCGTGGCCCGGTCGGGCGTGGTGGGTGACCGTGGTGTGGCTGCCCACCGGATTGGCCAACGAGAACTCGTCGTAGACGTAGACGTCCGGACCGGCCAGGTAGCCGATCACCCCGATGGCCGGGAGATTGACGGCGAGGGTGAAGGGCAGTGGCGACCGGGCGGGCACGACGGCCGACGGGTCGACCGGGGCGAAGGGGTTCGTGATCACCAGCAGGCCCTGCCGGCCGGGGGGCAGGGCACGGGCGGCGCGGGCCAGCACGGCACCGGCCCGACCGGACAGCGCCCGGCGGTAGTCGCCCGCCGTCACCGGGTGGGAGGAGCCGGTGGCCGTGATCCAGCTGTTGCGCTCGTTGGAGATGAAGACGGTCTGCAGACCCAGGTGCGGCGGTGGGGGCGGCTGTACGAACCGCAGCCACCCGAGGCAGACCACCGACCACACNNCGGGCGTGCATGTAGTCGCCACCGATCCCGACCACGTAGAGCAGGTCGACCAGTCCGACGACGATCGGGGTGACGGTCACCAGCACCCCCGTCCGGTCGCCGAGCCCCCACCACCGGACCAGCCGGACCCCGACGACGAAAGCGGCCAGCAGCAGCGGCAGCCACAGCGTGTACGGCGCCACGAAGTTCCACAGGTAGGTGGCGCCCTGCGACCACCACGACGACCCCGCCGCCTTGGCCAGGGCCGTCGAGGGGACGAGGAGGGCGTAGTAGGCCATCCGGAAGACCTGGTAGGCCACCGGCAGCGCCAGCGCGGCGGCCAGCACGGCCGCCGGCCGGCGGACCCGGCCGCGGCGACCGGCCCGACCGGGCGATGCGGCGAGCGCCATCAGGACGACGACGAAGACCGCGGACGACAGGGCCAGCTCGGGGCGGACCAGCGCGCCGAGCCCGGCCACGACGGCGGCGGCGGCGGCACCCCGGCCGCGGTCGGCGACCCGCACCAACAGCAGGAAGGTTCCCCCCAGCCACAGGAAGACCATCGACATCTCGAGCCCGGAGGTGGCGAACTCCCAGACGCCGGCGACGCCGGACACCATCAGCAGGCCGAGCGGCAGGACGGTCCCCTCGTCGTGCCGGGCACCCAGGCGGACCACGGCGGCACCGCCGGCCACGAACCCACCCGCGGTGCAGACCAGTCCGAGCACCACCGAGGTCCACTCGAGCGAGGCCCAGGGCGTGACGCCGTGCACGGCGGCGAGCGTGAACATCCACAGCGGGTCGGAGTCGACCTCGACCCGCTCCCCCACGTTGAAGACCGGGCCGTGCCCGGCCAGGAGGTTGTGGATGACCCGGAAGTTGATGAAGGCGTCCTCGTCCACCCACCGGTAGGTCCAGGCCCCGACGAGCACGATGGCCAGCGGGACCAGCACCGGCCACCAGGCCCGGAGGCCCAGGACGGTCCGCCGGCGCGGTGGGGACGCAGCGTCGGTCGTCCCCGGGCCGCCCGACGCGGGCCCGGTCGTGACCTCGGTGTTCCCCCGGTGTGCGATGGCGGTGATGGTAGTGGAGGAGGTCCACGACCCGGAGCCCCTTGGATGCCCCGGTGTACCATCCTGGCGATGGCGACACGCGGTCGACGAGCCCCATGGTGGCCCGGCACCCGGCGCCCACAGGCGAGGGCCACCCTGGAGGAGCGTCATGGCTAGCCGTGGCGGGGCACACTCGCCCGGTGCCTCGGCCAGCCGTGCCCGGACAGCGCTCATCGAGGACGAGCCGGTCGCTCCGGCGGACGCGGCCCCCGCCGTTCCCGAGCCCTACCGGTTCCGGCTGGGCAACAGGCCGCCGCTCACCGGCATCCGGGCCCTGGCCCTCTTCACCGTCCTCACCTACCACTCCAACTTCGAGACGCTGCCCGGCACCTGGGTGGCGCTCCAGGTGTTCTTCGTGCTGTCCGGGTTCCTGATCACCGCCATGCTGGCGGGCGAGGGCCAGCGCAACGGCCGGATCAGCCTCGGCGCGTTCTACGCCCGACGCGGCGTCCGCCTCCTCCCCCCGTTGCTCCTCACGGTGGCGCTGCTCGGCATCTACGCCTACTTCGTCAACGTGACCGACGCCGCCCAGCGGCTGTGGGGCGACAGCTTCGCCGCGCTCTTCTACTACGCCGACTACCGCCAGGCCTTCGGGCACGCCCCCTTCTTCGGGTACCTGGCCCAGACCTGGTCGCTGTCCGTGGAGGAGCAGTTCTACATCCTCTGGTCGCTCGCCATGGTGGCCGCCGTCGCCGTGCACCGGCGTCGCCTGGCCTACGGGCTCGCCATCGTCGGGATGCTGGCGTCCTCGGCCGACCGGCTGTTCCTCGTGTACCACGCCCACCACTTCGACAACGTGGTGTTCGACCGCATCTACTACGCCTTCGACTCGCGGGCCGACGCCCTCTTCCTCGGGTGCCTGCTCGGCATGCTGGCCGCCGACGGCCACCTCCACGGGTGGGCCCGGTGGGCCCGCGGCCTGATCACCGCGGCAGCGGCCGGGGCGGCCGTCTTCCTGTGCTGGATCCTGCTCTACGCCCCCCTCAACACGGAGAACCTCGTGGTCTGGTGGCTGCCGTCGACCACGGTGGCCTCGGCGATCATCATCACCTACTTCGTGATCTGCCCCTCGAGCCTCGGGTCGAA
This sequence comes from Acidimicrobiaceae bacterium, assembly GCA_003157945.1. The sequence goes on from PMFY01000385.1 coordinate 10,124, forward strand.
GCTGGTCGGCCTCGGGTTCCTCGTCTTCATCGGCGACCTCTCCTACACCGTGTACCTGATCCACTTCCCCGTGTACCTGGCGATCCAGCAGGATGAGACCGGGTGGGCGTTCTGGCCCAACGAGCTCGCCCGGCTGGGGGTCATCTTCGCCATCGCCATCGCCAGCTGGTTCCTCATCGAACGGCCGCTGATGCGATGGCGCCAGCGCTCCGCCGCCGCCCACTCGGCCAGCTGAGCGGGCGCCCCCCGACGACGGGGCGTCGGAGGTCCGGGGCTACTATTCGGCGGTGGGAGGAGCCGTGGAGGAGCAGGTCGCGGCCGGTCCGCACCCAGCCGACGATGACCGTGCGACCGTCGGAACCACCCCGGCGCCGGAGCCGTCACTCGGGCGGATCCCGGCGCTCGACGGTATCCGGGCCCTGGCCATCGTGCTCGTCCTCGTCTTCCACGGCGGGTTCGCCTGGGCCGGCGGCGGCTTCTTCGGGGTCGACGTGTTCTTCGTCCTCTCGGGGTTCCTCATCACCGGACTCCTCGTGTCCGAGTACCGCCAGAATTCCGGCATCGGGCTGAAGCGCTTCTGGGGCCACCGTGTCCGGCGTCTCGTCCCGGCCCTCCTGGTCATGCTGGCGGGCGTCGCCCTCTACGGCTTCTTCCTGGCCCCGTCGGACACGCTGGGCGAACTCCGTAGCAACGCCGTGGCCACGCTCCTGTACTTCAACAACTGGCACCAGGTCTCCGGCGGGCAGGGCTACTTCGCCGCCCTCAACACGCCTCAGCCGCTGCTCCACACCTGGTCGCTCTCGATCGAGGAGCAGTTCTACCTGGTCTGGCCGCTCGTCGTCCTCGGCGTCCTGCGGCTGTCCCGGACACTCCGGCCGCTGCTCGTCCTGACCGTGGTGGGCGCGGCGGCCAGTGCGATCACCATGGCCGTCGTCTACGGCAACGGCGCCGGCGAGAGCCGGGCCTACTACGGCACCGACACCCGCGCCCAGGCCCTGCTGATCGGCGCGGCCCTGGCCATCGTGCTCGCCCACCCCCTCCCCCGCCGGCGATCCGGTGCCGTCCCCACCACCACACTGGTCCGCGGCTTCACGCCGGGTCCGGCGGCCCGGGCGGCCCTCGTCGCCGTCGGGGGCGTCGGGCTGGCCACCGTGCTCTGGCTGGCCTACTCCGTCGACGCCACCTCCACCTGGATCTACCGCGGCGGGTTCACCCTGGTGGCCCTGGCCACCGCCGCCGTCATCGCCAGCGTCGCCCTCCTGCCCGCCAGTCCGTGGGGACGGTTCCTGTCGCTCAGACCGGTGCGGTACGTGGGGGCCATCTCCTACGGCCTCTACCTGTACCACTGGCCGATCTTCGTGGTGCTGACCCACGAGCGGACGGGCCTGTCGGGATGGGCCCTGTTCACCCTCCGGGTGGGCTGCTCGGTGGCGGTGGCTGCGGTCTCCCTCCACTTCCTCGAGCTCCCCATCCGCCGGGGGCTCCTCCGCAGCTGGCGGGGCTGGGTGGTCACCCCCCTCGCCGTGGGGGCGACGGCGGTCCTGGTGATCGGCTCCACGGCCGGAGCCACGGCGGCCGTCAACCAGACGCCGGCCATGGTCCCGGGGACCGGACCCGGCAACGGGGTCCCGGGGACCGGGCCCGGCCACGGGGCCCCGGGGACCGTGGCCGACGTGGCCGCCGTGCCCGCCGGCACCGGGGGGCCGATACGCGTGCTGCTGGTCGGCGACTCCGAGGCCAGCTTCCTGGGCTTCGGGCTGGGACCGGACTCGGCGAAGTACGACGTCCTGTACGCGGGCGACGGCGTGTTCGGCTGCGGCCTGCTCACGTACGCCACGAGCTTCCACGGCACCGTGGTCAGCGGCAGCGAGGGCTACCGCGGCGGGCACGCGCCCGTGCCGTGCGCCGGCCAGCTGACCCGGTGGCAGGCCGACGTGGACGCCTTCCACCCGGACGTCGTCCTCCTGGCCGACGGCGAATACGAGGTGCGGGACCAGCGCATCGACGGCAGCTGGCAGCACATCGGCACCCCCGCCGTCGACGACCGCGAGCTGGAGGCCCTCACCCGGGCGACGTCGGTCCTCGGCTCGACGGGGGCCACCGTGGTGCTGCTGACCGCCCCCTACTATCAGCAGGTCGAGCAGGCCGACGGCCAGGCGTGGCCGGAGGACGCCCCCGCCCGGGCCGACCGCTACAACGCGCTGCTCCACCAGGTGGCCGGCGCCTCGGGCGGCCGGGTCGTGGTCCTCGACCTGGGGGCGAAGCTCGATCCCGGGGGCCACTTCACGTCCACCATCGACGGTGTGGCGGTGCGGTTCGCCGACGGGATCCACGTGACCCCGGCGGGCGCCCTGCTGGTCTCGCCGTGGCTGCTCACCCAGTCGGCCGCCCTCGGCACCGCCGACCGGGCGGCGGCCTCGGGGGCGTCGACCACCACGACGACCCGACCGGGCTGAGGCGCCGTCAGCCCGTCACCGGCGCGGCGGCGCCGGAGCGGTCGGTCACGGTGACCGCCATGTCGCCCACCCGCCCGACGTAGCCCGTCGACGACGGGGACGCCGGGGTCCAGGTGGACAGGCCCACCACCCGTGACTCGGTGCCGTCGGTGATGTACCCGGGACCGAACTGCGCCCTCCAGAACGCGTCGACACGCGGTGCGAGCCCGGCGCGGTCGAGCTGGTTGACCAGGCCGATGAACTCCTCGAGGTCGATGAGCTGGGTGTCGGCCGTGCCCGCGCCGGCGTCCTCGACCGCCACCCGGGCACCGGGGACGAGCCGCGGTTCGACCAGTGCAGCCAGTCGGGCCACCCGGGGATCGCTGACCCGGGCCAGCGGCGGGATGGCGGCGACGCACACGCAGGCCACCACGCCGACGACCACCGCAACGGCGCACAGCCCCACCCGGATCCCCGTCGCCCGGGAGCGCGCCGAACCACCCGACAGCACCGGCACGGGTCCGGGGACGGTGCCGACGCCGATCAGGGCGGCCACCGGCAGCACGACCGCCCAGATCACCAGGTAGCCGTAGATGAACCCCACCACGTGGGTCACCGCCACCACGGCGGCCACGGCGCCGAGCAGTGTGAGGGCGCCCGTCCCGACGGCGAACCGGTCGCGACGACGGGCCCCCAGGACCAGCACGGCGGCGGACACGACCAGTGTGGCCAGCGCCACGGCGACGGCCAGCGCGGCGTGGGCCGGCGTGCCGCCCAGGATCGAGGTCATCACCTCGGACGGGCCGACCACCAGCACCGTGGACGCCGCCGCCACCGACCACAGCGACGCCGTCAGCGACTGCCCGGGGTGCGATGCGCCGAAGAACCGGACGATGAGGCCCAGGTTGCCCGGATGTCCGGTGAACTGCTGGACCACCGGCGGCACCCACATCACGACCAGCGCCACCAGGCCGACCACGGCCAGGACCACCGCCCGGTGCCCGCCGGCCGCCGGCTCCGGCCCGCCGCCCGGGGCCGCCGGGGACGCGGCGTCCACCGGTGCGGTCCGGCGTCGCCGGTCCCGGAAGGCGGTCACGGCCCAGGTGGCCCCGGCCCCGCCGACCAGGGCGACCACCAGCGGCGTGGTGGAGATGTCGGTCTGGACCACGTAGGAGCCGACCAGCAGGGCCCCGACCAGCGACGGGCCCGACCGGTCGACGGCGCCGGCGCAGAGCAGCAGCAGGAGGAGGAGGGGGAAGAGCACCACCATCGGGTTCCACGGGCTGACCAGGGCACCCAGGACGGTCTCCGAGTAGGTGGTGGCCGACGGACCGGCGGCGGCCAGCACGGCGGCCAGCACGCCGATCCACACCGCCGCCCACAGCGCCCGCGTCGGGGTCGTGCGACGACGCACCACACCGATGCAGGCCACGGCGGCCAGTCCGTTGAGCACGGTGGCCCCGACGAACAGGGACCGGGCGCTCGAGCCGAGGACCCGGTAGGCCAGGGACACCAGGTAGAAGTAGGCCGGACCGGGGTGGTTCCAGTTGTTGTGGTCGAACACCCCGACCTGCTGCTTCCAGATCAGCGCCCGCCGCACGTGGAGGTCGATCAGGGCCAGGTCGTCGGGGAGGGCCAGGTGGGCCGAGGGGGCGGTCGCCAGGCGCAGCGCGGCATAGGCGAACGGCGCCGCCACCACGACGAAGGCCAGGGCGGTCAGCCAGGGACCCGACGGGACCGGACCCGGCGCGGCGGTGTGCGCACCCCGACCCCCCGGGCGCGGAGCCTCGGGGCGGGGCGGGGCATCCGGGGACCGGCCGTCCGGGAACTGGCCATCCGGAGACAGGGCCTGGTTGACGGGGGGAACCACGACCGCCCGATCGTAGGGCACCGGTCCGGACGAGGGGGCCGAACCGGACGGGCGGGTCAGCGCGGCGTCGGCCGCCGGAGCGACGGGGTGGGCCGCCCGGCCTCCGGCTGCGGCGGGGCGCGCCTCAGAAGCTGGGCACGTAGCCGCCGCGACCCATCGACTCGCTGACGAACGGATCCACCGAGTCGTCGACACCGCCCACGACCTCGGTGACCCAGTCCAGCCGCTGGTGCAGGATCCGCTCGACGCCGCCCTGGAGGGTGGACGAGCTGATGGCGCACGAGCTGCACGCCCCCTGGAGCTGGACCTCGACCACACCGGTGACCACGTCGGCGGACAGCAGCGCAAGGTCACCCCCGTCAGCCTGGACGGCCGGGCGCATGAGCTCGATGATCGAGGTGAGCGCGGCCAGGCGCTCCCCGCGCTCCTCGTCGGTCAGACCCAGGGGCGCGCCATCCACCGCCCCGGGGGCGGTGGCTGCGGTCTCGGGCCGGGGGCCGTCGGGGTCCACGTCGTCACTCCTTCCGCCGGTTCGCTCGACCGGCACGAGCGGACGGGCGCCGTCGCTCCCCTCCAGTCTGCCGTGCCGAACGCCTCAGTCGTACACGGGGCCAGAACCCGGGGCCCGTGTGGCGCAGCGCGAGGGCGGGTGAGCCCCCGGTGGCACCGTCCCCGGAGGCCCGGGGGTACCATGCGGTGTGGCCCCGGTTCGACCATCCGAGATCCTGGGGGCCGTCGGGCTCATCCTGCCGACCTTCGTCCAGGACACCGTCCCC
>PMFY01000199.1 GCA_003157945.1 Acidimicrobiaceae bacterium
GGCTATCCCTCGGTGATGAGCTCGATGATCCGTCCGTCGGCCAGGAGCTCGCCGTGGGTGACCGTCAGCTTCACCTGGTCGTCCCGGGGCTCGAGCTCGAAGGTGACCGTGCTGCGAGGCTCGGCGTCGAGCGCGACGCGCCGCTCCTCGGGGAACCCGATCGCCTCGGCCCAGGCCGGGGTGAAGGTGTGCCACGTGTACGACAGCCGGCGCGGCGGATCGCTCACCAGGACCAGCTGGTCCGGGTGCGCGATGGTCGTGCCGTGGAGGAGCCACGTCATGGGTGCACCCGGCGTCCACGCGCTGTCGATCGCCGTCCCCTGCCACCAGCGGATCGTGAAGGCCGGTTCGGTCAGGGCCTGCCACAGGCGTTCCGGGGTGGTGCGGATGTAGGCGACGTAGCGGAACTGCGTCCGGTCGGGGGTGGTCATGGGTGGTTCCTCCAGTGCTCGTCGGAGATCGGTCAGCAGGTCGATCCGGGCCCGCTGGAAGCGGTGGATCCACCGCTCACCGATGTCGGCGACCGGTGCCGCGTTGAGGTGGTGCAGCTTGCGACGCCCCTGGCGGACGGTGGTGACGAGCTGTGCCTCCTCCAGGATCCCGAGATGCTTCGAGACCGACTGGCGCGACATGTGGATGCCGACGCACAGCTCGAGCAGGGTCTGCCCGTCCCGCGCGTGCAGCGAGTCGAGCAGGCCGCGGCGGGTCGGGTCGGCGAGGGCCCGGAAGACCGCGTCCATCGGAGCGGGTCCCCGGTCGTCGGCGGTCGGGGTGGCGTCATCCCCAGGCACTGATGGCCGCGTCGTCCGGGAACGCCACGCTGGGGCCACCCTCGAGTGTGGCCTTCAGGCCGAGCAGGAAGTACGCCCACTTGGTACTGCAGTGGTGGAGGAAGGGGACCGGCCGGCGCCAGCCGGCGTTGGTGAAGAGCAGGGCCGTCTCGGCGTCGTCGGAACGGACCTCGAAGGTGAACGTGGTGTCGACCCATTCGTCGGGGCCGGCCGTGCACCGCCAGACCACCCGTCGTCCCGGTGCCACGTCGACCACCTCCATGACCGCGGACGGCTCCGTCCCGCCGAAGTGGAACCCGAGCGACCCGCCGGGGGAGTCGTCGCCCCGGACGTCGGCGGTCCACCAGCGGCGGAGACCGTCGCGTGTGGCCACGGCGGCGAAGACCTCGGCGGGTGCCGCCGTCGTGCCGATGCGGTGCCTGATGTCGTGCATGCCCTGGGCTCCCTCGGACGGTGGGACGCGGGCCCCTCGGAGGCAAAATAGGCAACTAAACAGTTGCCTGTCAAGCCGGCCGCGCCCGGCGAGGGTGTCAGAGCAGGCCGTGTCCCCAGGGCCGGTCGGGGCCCGGGCCCGGCGGACAGGCGAAGAGACCGCTCCCGGTGTGCGCCAGATAGGTCGTCAGCGCGTCCTGGCCGGCCAGCCGGCGCTGGATCGGCACGAACTGCGCGCGCGGGTCCTTCTGGAAGCACACGAAGAACAGACCGGCGTCGAGTTCGCCGGTGGTCGGGTCCATGCCGTCGGCGAAGCTGTAGCCGCGCCGCAGGATGGCGGCCCCGTGGTTGGTGGCCGGCGCCGCCACGCGCACGTGGGACCCCTCGGGGATGCGGAGTGCGCCGAAGTCGTCGAGGGCGGCCAGGTCGAGTGGATCGCGCTCGTGGGTCGAACCCAACGGGGCACCGCTGTCCTTCTCCCGACCGATCGTCCGCTCCTGGTCCCCCAGCGTGCTGCGGTCCCAGGCCTCGAGGTGGACGCGGATGCGCCGGGCCACGAGGTAGGAGCCGTTCCGCATCCAGGACTGGTCGCCCGACCCGTCCACCCACACGAAGGTGTCCATGGCCCGCCCGTCGGTGGGATCGAGGTTGGCCGTACCGTCCTTGAACCCGAGGAGGTTGCGTGGGGTCGTCGTGGCGGCCCCGGCCGAGGCGGTCCGTCCGAAGCCCACCTGCAGGTAGCGCAGGGTGACGGCGCCGAGCCCGAGCCGGGTCAGGTTGTGGATGGCGTGGAAGGCCACCTGGGCGTCGTCGGCGCAGGCCTGCACGCACAGGTCACCACCCGTGCGCGCCGGGTCGAGCGCGTCACCCGGGAACGACGGGAGGTCGGCGAGGGCGGCGGGTCGCCTTCCGGACAGGCCGAACCGCCCGTCGAAGAGGGTCGGTCCGTAGCCGAGGGTCAGGGTGAGGCGGGCGGCCGGCAGGTCGAGCGCCTCACCCGTGTCGGCCGGTGGAGCGAACTGGCCCGAGGGACCGGCCACCGACCGGCCGTCGGTCATCTGTCCGGCGGCCGCCGACCACGTCGCCAGCAGTGCGGCCAGCCCCGCCCGGTCGACGCCGGCGACGTCGTAGGCGGCAAAGACCATGCGGGCCTGCTCCGGGGTGGCGATCCCGGCCTGGTGGACGCCCAGGAACGGCTCGGTGGTGTCCGTGTCGGAGGTGGCCGCTCCCGCCGGAACCGTTCCGGCGCCGGCGGCGACGACCGCGGCGGTGGCCAGACCGGAACCGGCCAGCAGCTGGCGACGCGACAGGGCCCCGTGGCGGCGGGCGGTCACGACGGGGCCCCCGCCGTCCCGTAGGGCGCGAGCCGGGCGTCGAGGCGGGCCAGCGTCGAGGCGGTGGCGTCGAGCTGGCGCGACAGGGCGAGTCGGGCGGTGGGGGTGACCGAGGTGTCCGGGGTGGTGCGGGGCGGACCCAGCGACGCGATCCCGGCCTCCAGCTGCGCGAGGTCCGCGGTGACCGTGGCGGTCAGCCCGGGGGCCACCAGCCGCCCCAGCGCCGCCACGTCGCCCACGGCGAGGTCGGCGGCGCCGACGGTGGCGGTCACGTCGACGAGCCCGAGGTGCGAGGTGTGTTCCTGGCTCGACGGCAGGGCGTCGTCCACCACCCAGTCCAGCTGGTCGACCGCCACCGACCCGATGGCCTCGGGCCCGAGCCGTAGACGGGAGAGGAGGTACTGGGCGACGGGTGCCTGGGCGGCCAGTGCGGCTGCATCGGCCGCGGCGGGCCCTCCGGACCACAGGTCCCGCTCGACGGCGTGGAGGCCGCCGAANNCCGGCCAGCGTCGTGGGCTGTCCCGGCCGTCCCACCGCCGAGCCGTAGTGCGAGGTGACCCCGGCCTCGGGTCCGGCGATCGGCCGGGTGGAGGTGGTGGTGGCGGAGGTGGAGGTCCCCCCGCAGGCGACCGCCGCGAGGGCGACCACGGCGACGACCGCCGGAGCTGCGAGGCGGGCGAAGGGGGTGGCGGCTGCTCGGTTCATGGGGGTCGTCGTCGGCGCCCGGGGTGCGAGGCCGTGACCAGGGTAGATGAGGACCGAGGGGGACGGGCGGCGGCACCGTGGACCCGGGGGTGCACGACGTCCCAGGTAGACTGGTGCCATGTCGCCGAGTACCCCCTCTGGACCGCCGCGCCCGCGCTCCCCGGGTGGCGGGTCGCGCGCCGGCTCCGGTCGCCCCTCCGGGGGATCCTCGGGACGTCCGCCGGCCAGGGACGGCACGGGCCGGGGTGGCCCTGCGGGGGGCGGGGGCACCGGCCGGGGCGGCGCGTCCGGGGGGAGCGGCTCCGGTCGGTCCGCCGGCGCATCGTCGGGCACCGGT